>NZ_JBDGQQ010000030.1:0-13284 GCF_042218895.1 Salinibacter sp.
GCCCGGCGCCCGGTCGAGGGCCGTGAGCACATCACCCGCTTCCTGCTGGGCATTGCGGAGCAAGTGCCGGACGACTTTGCGGTCGAGTTCGTACTCGTGAACGGGCGGCCTGGATTTCTCGCGACGGTCGACGGGGAACCGCAGAGCGTGTGGGCCTTCCACGTGCGCGACGACCGGATTCAAAACGCCTACGCTGTGCTCAACCCGGAGAAACTGGCACGAGTAATCGAAGATCGTGGCAGACGCTGACCGCAGTATCGTGGATGGGTCCCCCTCTTCTCGGCCTTGCTGAGCCGGAACTCGTCGTTCACACGGCGCATCCTGCTCGCGGAGAAGACATTCTACGAGCCGAAGTCGTAATCTTCCCGGCAGAGGCCTTGACCCTCTGACGACATGGTAGATCTTGGAAGCGCATCCATCCCGCCTCACCGTCCTTCTACGCTCTCACTATGCCCGACGACAAGCAGACGAAGGTTCTCCTCGACGCCGGGGTGATTGAGGACTTCGCGCTGCCGGAAAAAGAGACCGCAGACAGCCTGGCGGCAGTGCCGGAGGTGGGGTAGCACCCCTCAACTCACGTATCCTTCGGTCCGATGGTGGGCCGTGGAAGGCAGGGGGGATACTGTCGGAAGAGTATCATTACCGTATCACAACACCGCCTTTCCAGTGGGCTAATCTGGGCTTGCTATCAAGTGGGTGTTGCAGTCGGGCGAAAACGTCCCCCGGCTGTGCGGGAGGCAAACGGTCAGCATCAACCGCCTCTCGGACACCCCCGCACACTTTCTCTAGCAAGCCCCGAGTGCACATGAAAACGCCCCACTACCGCTTACTCTATTTCCTTTTCGCCTTCCTTGCATTCACACTCATCACCCCCCTTCGCGGATACGCCCAGTCGACGGGCGTCGTGCAGGGACGCGTCGTCGACGCGGCGAACGGAACGCCGCTGCCCGGCGCAAACGTCGTGGTCAACGGCACGAGCATCGGCACGTCCACCGGCCAAAACGGGCGCTACCAGCTGCAAAACGTGCCCACCGGCCCCCAGACGCTGACGGTGTCGTTCGTGAGCTACCAAGACACGAGCCGGACGATCGGGATTGAGGCCGACGCTCCCACGACCCTCAACTTCGAGCTCCAGAGCCAGGTCCTCAAAGGCGGCGAGGTCGTCGTGACCGGATTGCGGAAAGGGCAACTTCGGGCCATTAACCAAAAACGGCAGTCCATGGCGATGATGGACGTTCTGAGTGCAGACGCCATCGGAAAGCTCCCCGACCAGAACGTGGCCGAAGCCGTGCAGCGCCTGCCCGGAATCAGCATTGAAACGGACCGGGGAGAAGGCCGCTTTGTGCGCATTCGGGGGACGGCGCCCGAGCTCAACAACGTCACCCTCAACGGCCAAACCATGGCCTCGACGACGGAGTCGCGCGCGACGGCGCTCGACCTTCTGCCGTCGAGCATGATCTCAAGCGCCGAGGTCATCAAAGCCGTCACGCCGGACATGGATGCCAACGCCGTCGGCGGCACAGTCAACATCAACACCTTGACGGCCTTCGATCGGAAGAACTCCTTTCTGTTCGGCACGGTCAACGGCCTCATGCGCCAGCAGGTGGTGAGCTACGGAGATTCGAAGCTTCCCTTCCGGGCCAGCGTGACAGGGGGCACAAAGCTTGGAGCAGCGGACCAACTGGGAATCGTCCTGTCGGCCAGCGCCTCTCGACGCGACTTCGGAGCGTCAATATTGGACCCGGACGGCTGGAATCAAGTCAACAGCCGCTTCATCCCCGAAGAGCTGGAGGCGCAGATCGAAGACAACGAACGAAAACGGTACGGGGGAAATCTCAACCTCGATTACCGGCCGACCGAGAGCACATCCTTGTATCTCCGGAGCCTCGTCACCCACACCGAGGAGATTCGCAAGAACTCAGAGTACGAGTTCGGATTCGAAGGCGACGTCACCAATCAGTCGGCGAATACGGGGCGCTACCCTGCCGGTTCGGCAGAACTCGACTTGAGTTATTCCGACGACGACGAAACGCTTTACTCCTTCAACCTGGGGGGCGAGCAGCAATTCGGAGACGTCATCTGGAACGTCGACGGAACCTACACGCGTGGCTATTTCCACTACTCCGGTCCGGACGCCACCTTCGAAACCGACGAGGCGGACCAGAACATGCTTTCGGCAACCTACGACACCGGGCCGTACTTCTTTAAAATCAACCCGGACAATCCGTCGTTCGTTCAAAACCCGGCCAACTACCCCATCCGCTCGGTCGACGTCCAAGATCAAACGAACACAGAGGACACGTACATCGCCTCGACCGACCTCCGCCGGAACCTACGGATGGGGGACGTTACCGGCTACCTGAAGATGGGCGGCAAATTTCAGCTTCGGAATAAGATTGTCGATCGGGCGGAGTCCCAGTACCTGCCAACCCCGGCCGCCCCCACGCTCGAAACCTTCTTTGTCCCGGCGACCAATACGGCTCAGCCGAACAGCCCGACGTTCGTGCACGGAAACGTCGAGGCCTTCAGCAACTACGTCGATGAAAACGTCACCGACGATCAGCTCTTCTCGCTGGATGTAGAGGAAACCACGATTGAGCAGGTCATTGAAGACTCCGACAGCCAGGAGGGCATCTATGCCGGATACGGCATGGCAAGCGTCACCCTCGGCCCCCTCAACGCGCTCGGCGGCGTGCGAGTGGAGCGTACCGAAACGGAGGTGATTCGCAACGAGCTGCAGGCGGACGACAACATCACCGAGGACGACATATCGGAGGAAACGTTCGTCAACAGCTATACCAACGTCTTGCCGTCGTTGCACCTGCGGTACAATGCGACGGAGGATCTCATCTTCCGAGCGGCCTGGAGCAACACGATTGGACGCCCGGATTACGATTTGCTCGCCGCCTTCGAGGAAGTGTCCACCGACGGGACGACGCAAATCAGCATCACCCGTGGAAATCCCGACCTGGTGCCGTACCGGGCCACGAGTCTCGACGCTTTCGTCGAGTACTACCTGCCCATGGGCGGACTGATCTCCGTCGGCGGATTCTACAAACACATTGACAATCCGATCTACCAGGACGAGCAGGAATACACCAACTTTACGTACGAAGGCGTTACGTATGACGAGGCCACGGTTGAGCAAACTGTAAACGTCGATGCGGGACGGCTTCTCGGAGCCGAGGCAACCCTGAACGCGCTGTTTACCTTCCTGCCCTCTCCGCTCGACGGGGTTGGGCTTTCGAGTAATATCGCAGTCGTCAATTCGGAAGTGAAGGTGCCCGGGCGAGAGGGCGACCTTCCCTTCTTCGGCCAATCGGACCTCGTGACCAATCTGGCCCCGTACTTTCAGAAGTGGGGAGTTCAGGCCCGAGTGGCCTGGAGTTACCAGAGTGCTGCGCTCGCTGAACTGGAGGCGCCCGGCAACGACCGGTACGATGCCCCCTACAGCACGATCGACGCGAGTCTCAGTTACGACGTGCCTCTGCAGTTCGCGAAAACGGACCTGACGATCATGGGCAAGGTGCGAAATATTACGAACGAAGCCGAGGCCCGGTATCAGGGCGATCCGAGCCGGTACGACCGGCACGTCATCTACGGGCGCACCTTCTCGATCAGCGTCTCCACGAACTTCTAGCCCCCACGATCTCGTCTCGTGGTTCTTCTCACGTGCCCCTTTCCTCCTCGCGGGGGGAAGGGGTTGCGTGTGTATTTCCCGTTGCTCTCTCCCACGACGCTTTTTTCTCAATGACTCGATTCGACGCTCACCTTCTCGTGTTCTTCTCCCTCTTGCTCCCCCTCAGCCTGGGGCTCTCGTCGTGCTCGACGCCGTCGCCCGGCTCGTCGGACACGGCGCAACCGTCCCCCGCCTCGACGGCAAAGACCGCGGAGCTGCCCTCCGCGACCCCGAGTCCCTATCCGGATCGCATCGTGCTGAGCTACGCCGAGGACCCGGCCTCATCCCTCAGCGTCACGTGGCGCACCGACAGCACGGTGACGGACGCCAAGGCGCAGATTGCTCCGGCCCTCGGCGCGCCCTCGTTCTACACGAAGGCCAAAACCGTGAACGCGGAGACGCAGGACCTCCACACGCACAAGGTGACCGGCGAGCACGTGAACGCCGAGTACCACTCCGTCACCTTCGACGGCCTGATGGCCGACACGCTCTACGCCTACCGCGTGGGCGACGGTGAACACTGGAGCGAGTGGTTCCACGCCCGCACCGCCGCCCGGCAGCCCGAGCCGTTCTCCTTCGTCTACCTCGGCGACGCGCAGAACAACGTGCGCTCCCACTGGTCCCGGGTCATCCGACAGGCGTACTCCGACGCCCCGAACGTCGACTTCATGATCCACGCGGGCGACCTCGTGAACAACGCCCACCGGAACGTGGAGTGGGGCCACTGGAACGAGGGCGGCGGATGGATCCAGAGCATGGTGCCCAACGTGCCGGTGCCGGGCAACCACGAGTACGAGGGCTACCGCTCGTGGCAAGAACAGGATACCTTTCAGGTCGAGGCCGAGCTCTCCGGAGCCACGATGACGGGCACCCTTACGGAACCGGATGGGGGCTCGGAGTCCCTCACGGCCACTGCGCAGAACGTCTCCCCGTCCGACGAGAGCTATCCTGCCGGAACGTGGAGTTACAACGTTGACGACGGCGATTACACCGGCACGCTCCGCATCGAGCAGCGCTCGCCGGGCTACAGCGCCACGATGATCGCCGACGACGGCCCCGAATTGCCGCTGAAGGACGTGTCGATCGCCGAAAATACGTTCACCGGCCACTTCTTGATGGAGGTGGAGAAGGAAAGCCCGGAGAAGCTGTCGATCCACTGGCACCCGCAGTTCGCCCTTCCGCAGAACGGGCCGAAGGGCATGAAGGAAACCGTCTACTACCTCGACTACCAGGGCATGCGCATCATCGGCCTCAACTCCAACGTCCGCGACTCCTCGCGCCTCGCACGGCAGACCGAGTGGCTGGAATCGACGCTCCGGGACGCGGAGCAGGACGAGGACGTCCGGTGGACCGTGGCGACCTTTCACCATCCGATGTTCTCCTCCGGCGAGGGTCGCAACAACGAAACGCTCCGCAAGATGTGGACGCCGATCTTCGACGAGTACAACGTGGACCTCGTGATGCAAGGCCACGACCACACCTACGCCCGCGGGCGCCTCACGAACCTGGAGCAGGGGGTGAACGCGCGGTCGCCCAAGGGCGGCACCGTCTACGTCAACTCCGTGAGCGGCGCGAAGATGTACGACATCAAGCCCGACCGCTGGGAGGACTTCGAGGGCATCACGATGGAACGCGGGGGCGAAAATACGCAGCTCTATCAGGTGGTGCGCGTCCAGCAGGACACGATGAAGTACCGGTCGTACACGGCCACCGGACAGCCGTACGACGCGTTCGACCTCGTCCAGCGCGAGGGCGACGCGCCGAACGAGATGATCGAGCGACCGCCCGCGAATGCGGAGGAGCGGACCCACGAGAATACGCTGAAGTACACGCGGCCATAGTGCCCGGAGGCCCTCACTTCCTGGAATCGGCAGACGGCTCTTCACCGCCTCTGCTCACCGGCTCCCTCGGCGACACACGACGCTCGCCGGGGGAGTCGTGGTTGTTTTGGACACTGCGAGTGCTCTACTGATTGCCTTTTCCCCTTTACACTCACACGACGTACAATGACCCATTCGATTCGTCCCCTTCCGTTTTTTCCCTCCCTGATCCTGCTGGGGGTCCTCTTCCTTCTTGCGGGTACCGGCTGCGGCACCGGGGCCGATGACTCCCCCAAGATGGAGGACGTGTCGCCCGCCCGCCAGACCGCTTTTCGCGTGCGCTCGAACGTTGACGCTGGGCTGAATGCCAACGCGGGATGGGCCGGGCCGCTCAACGAGTCCGTGAGTCTGCCGGTCGAGGCTCCGTTTCGGCTTCGATTTGAGGTGGAGACGCCCCTGGATGCCCCGTTCGTCGAGCGCTTTCGGCTGCAGTACCGGCGCAACGGCGGCCCGTGGCGCCCGGTCCCGGCCGCAGACTTTCCGTACGCCCCGTCGGAGGTAACCGCACGGGTGAGCGTGGTCTCCACCGCCGCCTACGAGGACCTCGCAGATGCCGCCGATCTGCTCGACGGATCGACGGCGGCGTATGCGGGCGGCGCCGGCCTGCGCCTCACCGGCCAGGCCCCCGCCCTCCCGGATCACGGCGTGCAGAGTGAGTGGGAGTGGCCGCTGGTCATCCGCCGTTACGCGGACGGGGCCGTGACGAACGAGGCGGGCGATCGGTTCGAGTTTCGAATGGTGGACGTAAAGGGCCGTCCGCTGGCCGCTGACACATTCCCGACCGTAACGACCACCGTTCCCCCCCGGCTGCTGGGCGGCACCTATCCCGAAACCCCGAGCCGCCTCGGCCCCTGGGAGGCCTCCGACGGCAGCCTGTACTTCCTGATGGAGCCGGCGGAGTCCTACAACAAGCTGATGACGGTAAAATCGGAGGACGGCGGGCAGACGTGGCGGGAAGTGGACGGTGCCCACCGCCCCGCAACGGGCGACCTGGAAGGCTTTGCGTCGGCGATGCACGAAGGGACGATCCACATGCTGCACCAGATCGGCGACGGAGTCCTGCACCACTCGTTCCACACGAGCGATCATTCTACCGACCCGGACACCTGGGCCGTGCGGGACGACACGGTGGCGACGCCCGGCGAGCCGCCCGTGCAGGTCACGTCGATCACCGCCCGATCGGACGGAAGCCTCGTTGGGATCTACGGTGGGCCGCAACACCTCTACTACAAGATCCGAAGCCCCGAGGGCACGTGGGGAGCGGAAACCACCATTCCCAGCCAGACGGACGATCCGCTCTCGGGGCCGCAGTCGGTGCGCGGGACGGACGATACGGTGCACCTGGCGTACACGCGCCGCGACGGCACGGCGTGGTACCGCCGCATCCGGCCGGACGGCAGTCTCACGCCCCCCCGGCAAATCTCCTCCAATCTGGGGACCACCGAGACGGACGCCGGCTCCGTTCTCCCGCTCGTGCACCTTCCCGAGACGAACACGACCGCCATCCTTTACCGCCGAGCGGACGGCACCCTGTGGGCCCGCCGAGCGGATTCAAACGGACAGTTGAGCGCCCCGGTGCAGGTCACCGAGCGCCGCGTCGTGCAGAGCGCCGCCGACTCCGACCAGGTGGGGGCCGACGCCGTCGCCATCGCCTCGTCGGTCCACGTCCTGTTCATTGAGAACGGCACGGGCCACCTCTACCACATCCGCAGCGACGAACCCGGCACCTGGACACCCGCCACCCTCGAAGTCGACAGCGTCAACGCCCAGTGGGTCCGAGGGCAGCCGGTTCGACAAGGGCGCGCCTACGGCTACGTGTACGACGCCGGGTCGAACGGGGGATCGGGCATGAATTGGTACGGCGAGGTGCCGGTGGGCGAGCAGTAAATCGAATGCACTCGCAGTTACCGAGCGGTTCGGTAAACCTCCGGAGACACAAATCGAACGAATACGTCGAAAACCCGCTCCTACAACACCTGCCCCTCGGCGTTGAGGCGAACGAGGAAGGCGCGGCGCGGCCCATCGTCTGCATAGTGCAGCTTCAAGCAATCTCTTTTGCATTGAAGTCATCTTGAGCGGAGCGAAGCAGGCAATCCGAGCAATCTAGGATTGCCAAGATTGCCAGAGTCGAAAGATCTCTCCAAATGTAGCGGAAACGCTGGATTCGAAGAGATTCTTCGGTCTTCCGACGGCTGTCGGAATCCCTCAGAATGACGAGCCCTTTCAATGCACAGATAACCTCTTGATCTTGCAATAGGGCGTCGCCCCGGCGAGGATGAAGCCGCCGTCCTGCGTGCGGCGGAGCGCCTGACTGCTGCGGGCCGTGATGCCCGGACGCTCGTACAGGCTGTTTACGACCCGGCCGTTTGGGCCGACGGTCACGAGGCGGAGTTTATCCGTGTCGTTCGTCAAAATGCTTGTCCGGATGAGCCCGGCGTATCCCGACCCGTAGGGGTGAACGGCCAGCAATTCGCCGCCCTGCAGGTCGTCGCTGACACGGGAGCCATCGTAGAGACGCGACCACAGCACGCGGCCGTTCGCATCGAGGCGCGTCAGATTCGGGGTGGGAATGGTGCCGTCGGTCGGGGCGAGGACGCCGTGGCCAATGCCGCCGACGACGAGCCCCCCGTCGGACGTTTGCAGCAGATCGAGACCGGCGTCGTAGTACTCCGTCCCGAAAATCTGTTCGGACAGCGGCGGCGGGTCCGGTGGACCGGCAGTGTCGCAGCCACCCAGCAGGAGCGTACTGCTCAACAAGACGAGAAGGAGATGGCTCACGTCGTGCAGCATCGGTCGGAGGGAGGAAATGGGCGTTGCCGTTTGTCTTCGTACACGTGAAGTCGCGGGGATGCCCATTTCCCGATTGAACGTCTCCCACTCCTGGTGATGAGGCACAACTCATACGATCTGCGACTCTTCGTTATGCATCTTTTCCCTTCGAATCCGCTTGCCCCTGCTCGATTTTGAACTTAAAAATGTGATCGGGTCGGGAACACGGGATTGCGCCCGTGCTCCCTCCCACACCACCGGACGTACGGTTTTCCGTATCCGGCGGTTGAGTCACTGGCCCTCCAGGGCCACAAAATCTGATGGCAGCAAGAACCCATAGCGGCGCAGGCACTTGTTCGAAAGCGCCTCGTGCATGACCGGATGGCGGGCCATTCGCCACGCCCCCCGGCTTGTTGAGACAACCCTTAGTCTCCGGCCCGTGACTCCCAGGCGTCGGAGCCTCGTAAGACGCCCGCGCCCGTCGTGCCACCGCTGCCAGAAACATTTACGGATGTGACGCCGGATCCAGCCTTCCAGCCGGAAGATACTCTCCCGATCGGTTGCCGTCCGGAAATAGGCCCACCATCCGCGGATGTATCGAAGCCACCGGTCCCGCAGGTCGCTGCTCTGTCCGTTCTGCCTCCCGTCCCACATCTTGCGAACTGTCGCCTTCAACCTGGAGAGCCGATCCGGGGTCACCTCGATCTCGCGGTCTTCCGTGATCCTGAATCCCAGAAACGACTGTTCCCAGGTCCGACCCCTGTCGCTTTTCTCCTCGTTGAGGCGAAGGCGCAAGTGCTTCTCGATCCACCGTTTGATCGACTGGTAGACGCGTTCTGCTGCCCGCTCGCTTCCGACGTAGATGTTCACGTCGTCGGCGTACCGGGCAAACTTGTGTCCGCGCTCTTCCAGTTCTTTGTCCAGCGGGTCGAGGTAGACGTTTGCCAAAAGCGGCGAGAGCGGCCCGCCTTGCGGCGTTCCCTTCTCCCGGGCAGTTACTACGCCCCCGCTCATTTCTCCGCTCCGCAGGTACTTTCCGATCAAGCCAAGGACGCGCTTGTCCCGAATCATCTGGCCGATTCGGTTCATCAGCACGTCGTGGTTAACCTCGTCGAAAAACGAGGCGATGTCGAGATCGACGACCCAGTCTTTGCCCTCTTCGGCAAAGCCACGGGCCGCCTCCACTGCTTCCTTCGCGCTCCGGCCTGGACGAAACCCATAACTGGAGTCGCTGAAGGTCGGATCGAAGATCGGCGTGAGCGCTTGCAAGAGCAGCTGCTGCACAAACCGGTCGAGCACCGTCGGTATCCCAAGAGGGCGCTTCCCGCCGCTCGGCTTCGGGATCTCTACTCTCCGGACGGGGCTCGGTACGTAGGTCCCCTCCAGAAGCTTTGACCGAATCGTCGGCCAGTGCTTCCGGAGGTGGGCTCGCAATTCGGTCGTTCGCATCCGGTCAATCCCCGGCGCTCCCTTGTTGGCCTCCACGGCCTTGAGGGCCTTCCCGGCATTGTCCGCATCGACAACCGTTTCCATCAAATTCTCGTACATAAGCGTTCTGTCGGGAGGTTCGCCGACCGGATCACGCGCGCAGAGCCCCTCACAATGGGGACCCTCGCAGAAATCACCCCTTCTCTGCCCCTGGGGCTGCACCCCTCAGCGTCGAAGATGTCGGCACTTGCCGCTCCGGATTCCATTCTGTGCTTTCCGGCCGAGTTCCTCCTCTAGCTTTTGTTGAGACTCTTCGGTCCTTCCCCCGATTCGGAGTATCCTCTTCGGAGCTTCCTCCACTTCGGGGTACTATGACCTCTGCTGACTTCTCGGCGGCTTGCGTCGCCGAGATCTCCCCAGGTAAGGACTGCATCTGTTCCCTCGTGCTGCCGGGCTCTACCTGGCGCACCTTGATGAGGATTGGGCTTTGCCATTCCTAGCTGGCTTGCCGCGTGCGTAGGGCCTCGCTGCCCGTTCGTGTTCCTACAGTCGAGGGGTTGCCTTCCGCTTCCTTCAGCCTCTGCCTCGCGGCAGCGGCCTTGCGGTTTGGCTACAGTTGCTCTCATCAGCTCTGGCAAATACGTTGCAATTTGCAAGATACAATCCATGCTGGGCACACTAGGGACGACCGGCGGGTCGTCCCTACATCGGCGAGGGAGGCCAATTTTGCCGCTGTCGGATCTCTCGAACAGGTCTGATTCGTGTCAGACGCGTGTCGAAGAATCACGGTTGACGCGGCACTCGCCGCCTTATACTATCGTTTCAGGATCACTGTGCAGGTTTCCGATGGTCGTCGAGATCAGCAAATCCGGCGGAATAGAACTCAAACCTGGCTGTAGAGACGCCCGGGCCGGTCGTCTCTCCGTGGACGGGTGGGATCGCAAGTGTACATCGAAAGCTCGCATTCGGCATTAGTGGACCGACTCCCCGGTTACTCGGACCACCAAATGGTCGCATGCCGCTGCACGGATGGCAAGATTCAGGCGTGGGACGTGTTTCCGAAACCCATCCGGATAGATGATACCGGATGCGAGCAATCATTATACAGTTTGGCCCATTCCGATCGCGCAAGGCCGCATGGCGGATGCGACCCCACGTTCGCAGTTGAATTTCAATTCCAGCCGAGGGAGACTGGTAAACACCAAGAGAACGGTATACAGCGAACCTTCGCAAACGGTATTAGGTCTCGGTGGGTGGACAAACTCCACTCTTCAGGTGTAGCAAGTGGCGGTTCGAGACACTGGCATTTCGCCCCCCTTGATCGCAGAAGTCGGCGTAGAATCCCACCACGAGTAGAACTGGTCGTCATGAGTGAGAATCCCACCACGAGTAGAACTGGTCGTCATGAGTGAGAATCCCACCACGAGTAGAACTGGTCGTCATGAGTACCGCACTTTTGGGCACACTCTCCGTTTTCCGGCCTTCGGGCATGGGCCTCTCCAGGGAGGTCCGGTCGAAAATTGCGACCCACCGATTACTGAGCCTGCTCGGGGCCTTTTTCGTTCTCTTGTTCGGACCGTTGTACGCGGTCTCGAATCCGAGTGCGGTCGATCCGGTGTGGGCACGGTGCGGGGTGGCCCTCCTCTTCATCGTTCTCTTCGTGGGCTCGTACGTGGTCGAAGCGGTGTGCCGCCGCTACGTCGAGTGGATGCGGGGGGTGATTTATGTCCTCATGGCCTGGTTTGCGACAGTCACCGTGGCAAACGGCTTTGCCGGCAACTACGCACTGGGGCTTCTTCTCGTGTTTGCGGTGCTAGCAGTCGTCGTTGGCCTGGGCGTAGAGACCGGGACGCCCGCATTTCGGTTTTTGGGGTTTGGGGTTGCGTTTACCGGTGGGGGCGCTCTGCTTGGCCCCGAGCCGCAGATAAGCCTTCCCATCTTGCTTGTGTCGATGGCTACGGTGGGCATCGTCGGTGGCATTGTCATTCAGGCCCAGATCGAGATCCGCGAGGAGATTCGGGAGGCGAAGGAAAAGGCGCAGGAAGCCAATCGACTCAAGACCGCGATGCTCGCGAACATGAGCCACGAGCTCCGCACGCCGCTGACCGCGATCAATGGCTTCGCGGAGGTCCTGAAGAATAACCTTGAGGGACAGATGCAGCACTTTGCGGAGAGTATTTACCGGAGCGGCCAGCGCCTCCTTCAGACCCTTCGCTCGGTGCTTCGGCTGTCTCAACTGGAAGCGGGGACCTTCGAACTTGAGTCCGAACCCGTCGATCTGGCTGAGACGGCACGGGAGACGGCTCGTCGCCTCGAACCAGAAGCGGAGGAGCATCAGGTTGCCCTCCGGGCGAACCTGCCGGAGGACCCCGCGTGGGCCGAGGCCGACGATTCGGCGACTGTTCGGATCACCGAGAACCTTCTGGAAAACGCGATCAAGTTTACGCCGGAGGGTGGGGCCGTAGAGGTGCGCGTCTACGAGGAGAACGAAGAGGGCGTCCTGGAGATCGAAGACACGGGCATCGGGATTGAAGAGGCGGCGATTCCGAAGGTGTTCGAGCCGTTCCGGCAGGAGTCCGAAGGCCTGGATCGGGAGTACGAGGGGACGGGCCTGGGACTTCCCATCACGAAGGAGCTCGTCGACTCGCTCGGGGGCTCCATTGAGATTAGCACCGAGAAAGGGGAGGGCACCTGCTTTACAGTTCGGCTTCCGCGGAAGCAAGACGCATCCAGCATGGAAGACTCCTGAGCAGACCTTTTGCGTTGTCTGTGGGGATCGGGCTCCCGTGGGGGAGCTGTCCCGCGGAATGGGCTGCACGGGCGTTTCCTCTCCCCGACCCTGAAAATTGCTAAGGGGCACGGGGGAGGGAGCGGCCGCCTGCCTTTCGGGTGAGGGGGACGAAGAGGAACGCAGAAAACTCGGAGGGGGCACGTCGAATCCAGCCTAACTGCCGCCCACCCCCTGGACTTTTGCGCCGGACTACCCCACTCGTGCGAAGCCGAGCCCGTCCTCGGCGTAGGAGGTCTCGTAGCGGCGACGGAGCCGCTCGTGCTCGTCGGCCCGCAGGTGCGGATCCCGCTCCACGAGCGCAAAGGCCGCATCACGGGCATCTTCGAGAATTGCGGTGTCCTCCGTGATGTCGGCGATCTTGAGGTCGGGCATGCCGCTCTGGCGCGTGCCGAAGAAGTCGCCCGCGCCGCGAAGCTGGAGGTCCGTCTCGCTGATTTCGAAGCCGTCGTTCGTGCGCACCATCGCCTGCAGACGCTCCTTGGCCTCCGCGCTTTTCTTGTAGCTAGCCATGAGGATGCAGTAGCTCTGCTGCTCGCTCCGGCCCACCCGGCCGCGCAGCTGGTGCAGCTGGCTGAGGCCGAACCGCTCGGCGTGCTCAATCATCATGACCGTCGCGTTGGGCACGTCCACGCCCACCTCGATGACGGTGGTGGCCACGAGGAGGTCGATCTCGCCGTCCTTGAAGCGCTGCATCGTCTGTTCCGTCTGGTCGGACGGCAACTGGCCGTGGGCGAGGC
>NZ_JBDGQQ010000031.1:0-57717 GCF_042218895.1 Salinibacter sp.
CTTACGCTCCCCTCTGCCATGACGCCTGCATCCTGTCTCCGACCGCGCGCTGTGTATCTGCCGTCGCTTCCCTGGGCACTCGGGCTCCTGGCCGTGTGCCTGCTGGCCGCCGCACCGCGGGGGGCAGTGGGGCAGACGACGATCTTCAACGAGCCCTTCGACAACGACAATAAGTTCACCGTCACGGAGGGGATGCTTGCACTGAATAATGATGCGGAATATTTCATCCTGGCACAGAACGCGAACCCCGATATCGAGAAGGAATACGATGGCGCGGGCACAAATTTCCTGGCCGGACAGAATATGGACGCCGTGGGCAGCGATCCGGCAGAAATTGAATGGACTGGAATTGACATCTCCGGGGAAACTGGTCTCGAATTTACGGGAGGGTTCGGCGAAGTTCTTGATGGCTCCGGCGACATTGACGAGTCCGATTTTCTCCGCGTGCAGTATCAGATTGACGGAGGCGGCTACCAGACCTTAATCGAATTCCGAGGCGACTCGAACGGTGAGTTTGCCGTGGATACAGACTTGGACGGGACCGGCGATGGTCAATCCATCAGTAGCTCCAATGGATCGTTGGTCAGCTTCACGAGGAATATTTCCGGCACCGGAAGCACCCTCGACCTTCGATTTAAGGCATCAGTGAATGCCGACGATGAGGACTTTGCCGTGGACGACTTCGAGGTCACTTCTTCACCGGCGGTGCAATTCACTGCAAGTAGTGGGTCCGTGAGCGAAGCCGACGGGTCCACCGTTCTCACCGTTGAAATCCTCAATCCGGACGGCAACTCGGTTGACGTGGACGTGGCGTTTGACACCGGAAACAGTGATGCCACACAGAGCGATTTCACCAGCAACTTTCCCAACTCAACGACGACCACGACGGTCTCCTTTCCGTCCAGCGCGAGCGATGGGGATACCCGAACCGTTTCGCTGGACTTCGACGATGATGAAAGCGAAGGCAAGGAAACGGCACTCTTCGATCTCCAGGACCTGAGTACGCCTGGAAACGCCACAATTGGCGCGCCCTCTGAGTTCGATCTGACGATTAAGGACGCGGTAAGCGACCACAGCGACGAGGTGTTGATATCGGAAGTGATGCCCGATCCGGACGCAGTTTCCGATGGGGACGGGGAATACATCGAGCTCTACAACACTACCACGAGTGAGATTGACCTTGGTACGAGCGGATGGACTCTCGACGTGGATGGAGATACGGATGAGATTCCCGCCACGATTCCGCCTCGGGGATTCCTGGTGCTTTGCGAAAACCCGACCGCCTCGGAAAATGGAGGAATTAAAAATTGTGATGTCGACTACGTCAATGGTATCTCGCTCAACAACAGCGGTTCAGTGATCAAACTGCTGGATGGAGGTGGCAATCAGGTCGATCTCATAGACTACGGAGGCACCGACTATCCCAACGTGCCAACTGGCGCATCGCTCGTCTTTACGGGCACGACTGCAAACAACGACGGAAACAACTGGACCGAAACCTCCCGCCGCGAACGCGGCTACGCCCAAGATCAGACCGGCGACGACGGCTCCCCCGGCCGCAACGGCACGGGGCAAACCCTCCAGCCCACCACGGAGATCACCGGCGGGGCCGGGTGGCGCATGCTCTCGGCTCCAATGAGCGGCGTCACGCCCGAAGACCTCGCCGATGTCAGTCTCGTGCAGGGCATCAGTGGGCTGCCGTTCAGCGGAGCAGCATCCAATCTCTACCGGTGGCCCGGCGGCCCCGACAATCAAAGCACCAACTGGACCAAACCCTCATCGGCCACGACCGATCTCACAGGCAGCGGTAGGGGGTACATCTTTTATGTCTTTGGCACCGCGGAGACGGATCGCACCGACACACCGCCCTTCACGCTCAGCGTGCCCGGCACGCCGCGCACCTCGACGGTCAGCACGAGTTCATTAGGAGATGGGTTTCACCTGCTCGGCAATCCCTACGCTCAGTCGATTGACCCCGCAAGCGTTGATTTTGGCGGACAGGGCTTCCAGACGACGGTGCAGATCTACGACCCGAGCGCAGGCGGATACAAGGATATCACGACGCCCTACACGGCCGACGATTTCATCGGTCCCTACCAAGGCTTCTTCGTAGAGCGAACCAGTTCGGGGAATACCGACCTCGTGTTCAATGCTGACGACCGCGTCGCCGACCCGATTTCGCTGAAAAGCACCGAGGGCGCGCCCCCACGCATCGAATTCCAGCTCGTCGGCCGGGACGGAGAGGGCTCGGCACTCACGCGGGACGAGGCGCTCACGCTCCATGCCCCGGAGGGCGCCACGGCCGACTGGGACGTGCATGACGCCTCGAAGCTGACGCCCCTCTCGGGCCGCTATGCCACGGCAGCGTTCCGCGACACGACCGATGGCGAGGCGCGCTTGCAGTCGGTGATGTCTGTCCCCTCCACCCTGCCGGACGAGGGCGTCGAGGTGCCTGTGTCCCTTCAGCTGCAAGGCACCGACCCGGTCGAAACGTTCCGGCTGTCCTGGCCCACCTGGAAGAATGTGCCGGACGACTGGAAGGTCACGCTCCACGACACCGCCATCGACTCCACGATCAATCTCCGACGGCAGTCGTCCTATGCCTTCACGCTGTCGACCTCGAAGGCTCAATCGGTGCCGCCCCCCCGCTCCCCTCTCGAGCTTCCGGCCCAGATTCGGGCAAAAGCGCAGTCTGGGAATTCACGGTTCACGCTTCGGCTCAACCAGGGTACCATTCCGGTAGAGCTCACTCGACTCCACGCCACTGTCTCCGACGAGACCGCCCGTCTTGCGTGGACTACCGCCAGCGAGACAAACAACGCGGGCTTCCACGTCGAGCACCGCGGACCCGGCGCCAAGGACTTCGCATCCACTGGATTTGTCGAGGGGGCCGGCACCACCGACCAGCCGCAGCAGTACCGCTTCCGCACCGACCCACTCGACCCGGGGCGCCACGTCTTTCGCCTGCGGCAGGTGGACCTGGACGGCACCGCGACCCGCAGCGATACCGTGGCAGTGCGGGTTCGTCTCGCGACGGTCGCAGAGGTGGAGGTGGCCCCAAACCCGGTGCGCACCCGTGCCACCGTGTCGCTCCGCGTGCGGGCCGAGCAAGAAGTGGAGGTGGCCCTCTACGATGTGCTCGGGCGGCGGGTGCGCACCGTCCACGAGGGCCCGCTGACGCCAGGGCGCACCCACACGTTCCGGGTGGACGCGGGCGGGCTCTCCAGTGGGCTCTATCTGCTCCGTGCGGACGGGGAGCAGTTCCGGAGGACCCGTCGCGTCACCGTGGTGCGGTAGCTGGGCACTGTCACAGGCGAGAACACGATCGCCCTTCGCGTTCTCCCCATGCACCAGCCCACACGTTCCCATGACCGATTCACACACCCTCGTAGGGAAGCATACCCTCGCGGTCGCCATCGTTCTCGGATCGATCGGTCTGCTGCTGGGAGCCGGCGCGCCCGCGGTGGCCCAGGATCGAGGACGGACTGCTCCGTCGGGGCGTTCGACCACGCCCCAGCACGGGGTCGGCTCAGCGGGACAGAAGGGAGGAGCCGACCGCTCGGTCTCTGAGGCCCCGGGCACAGAGCTTCCGCCGGCCGCGCGCCCGGCCGACCCGCCGTCCTCGCTTGGGCGGTCACCAGGCGGCGCGGTCCCGTCGGGCGGAAGGGCACAGACGAATAGTGGGCCGAACATGCCGGGGGACCCAGCTCAGGCTCCTCTCGGTGGGGCCGAGTGGCTCGTGGCGGCGGGCGCGGCTTACGCCCTCAACCGGCTGCGGAAGAAGGGCTCTACGAAGGCCGACGACGAAGAGGAGTAAGCGCACCTTTCCGTACCGGAAGTAGTCCCATTCTCGATTGCTGATAGGCTCACCTCGATACTCGCCCAACACGTCGTGTCCGGCCCATGAATCCTTCGTCGCCGTACGGTCCAGACCGCAGCCTGCCTCTCGCCATTGGGATAATCACTGGGGTCCTCCTCATCTGTGCAGGGGGCGTCTACGTCGTGTCGTCCCTGCCGGTCGGGACAGGCGGAGGCGGTGGGGGCATCGTCGGAGCACGCGGGCACGCTCCCGCGCCGTCCGGGTACGCCGCGGAGGGGACTCGTAGCCGGGGCGGCTCCTCACCGATTGCGGGTGGGGGCGTACCGGCGTGGACCGGGCTGGATCGCCCGTCTGCACCCACCGAGCCGTTCGCCCCGGTGCCGCAGGGCAGCTACGACATCAATCCGGACCTCGGCCACGCGGAGCTCAGGTCCCCATCGGCATCGGCGCCACCGGGCAGTGGGGCAGCGGGCCGTGGGACGTCAGGCGGTGCGGTCCTTCCTGACGCGGGCAGCCCGGGCGGCGGTCCTGTCGGAGGGGGGCCGAAGACTGAATCCGCGCCTACGACCCCCGACCTGAGCGGGGGGCCTTCTGGCAGGGCGGCGGTTGAGGGAGACGCGCCGCAATGGCGGTCAGAGGCGCGGGCGCTGGCGAGCCGGAGCCGCGCGCTGAGCGGAGAGATTGCCCGACTGAACCGCGAAGAGGCCGCCGCGGGGAACGCCCAGCGAGAGCGCGCAGAGCAGCCGTCGGGGGATGGGTCAACTGCGTCCGGTGGCGGGCAGGCACAGTCCAGCACGCCGGGCACGCCCAATCCGCCCGACCAGGTGCCGCTCGGCGGGGCCGAGTGGCTCGCGGCGGCGGGGGCGGCCTACGCGCTCAACCGCCTGCGGGAGAAGGACGGGGACGAGGGGGACTCCGAGGACGACGCCTGACCATTTCGCCCGTGGGAGACGGCGCGCAGCGCCGGGATCCGGAACGTCCCACCGGGCTTCTCGTCCGGTATGCCGCGCTGTCTCCGCACAAGGCCTGAGTGGCGGTTCCTGTGGCTTCTCTCGACGACCTTCGCGCGTACCTCGACACGCTCGTCGACCGGCATGAATGCCCCGCCTTCATCGACGACGATCCCATCTCCATCCCCCACGCGTTCGACGACCCGCGCGATCAGGAAGTCATCGGGCTGTACGCCGCGCTCCTGGCCTGGGGACGGCGCGACGTGATGCTCCGCAAGCTCGAGGAGCTGTGCGAGCGCATGGACTATGCCCCGTACCGCTTCGTGCGGACGTTTGACCCCGACCGGGACGCCTCCGCGCTCGACGGTTTCGTCCACCGCACCTTCCAGCCCACGGACGCGATCTGGCTGACGGCGAACCTTGGCACCGCGCTCGACCGCTACGAGACCATGGAGGGTCTGTTCGAAGCGCACCGTCCCGACGCGGCGGCGGAGGACGAGAGCTCCGTGGCGACGATGCTCCAGGGCGTGAGCACCACCCTCCTCACGATCGACGACGAGACGCCCCAGCGCCTGCGGAAGCACTTGGCGCGGCCGGAGGCCGGAAGTGCCTGCAAGCGCCTCAACATGTATCTGCGCTGGATGGTGCGGCCCGGACCGGTGGACCTCAACCTGTGGTCCATCTTGGACCCCTCAGAGCTGATGCTTCCGGTGGACGTGCACGTGGGACGGCAGGCTCGGGCCCTCGGACTGCTGGAGCGGAAAAGCAACGACTGGACGGCCGTCCGCCGCCTGACGGCCATTTGTCGACACCTCTGCGCGCCGGACCCCGCCCGATACGACTTTGCCTTCTTCGGCATCGGCGTTCAGGACGAGTCGCTCGATGCACGGTTCACAGGCGCCAACCGGGTGGATCGAAGCTCACTCCCGACGCCCCGATAGCTGCTCTTATAGTACAGCACACTTCCCTGGTCTGGGCGCTCCTCGACCTCCACGACCCGTCCGATGTAGAGTACGTGGTCTCCGGCGGGGAGGGAGTCGTGTGGGGTGCAGTAGAACACGGCCGATCCCCCCTCAAGGATGGGCGTTCCGTGGGCGTCGCGGACGTGCGGGACCGATTCGAACTGTTCAGGACCGCTGAGATCGGGCACCGCAAACTGCTTTGCCAGGTGGGCCTGTCCCTCACCCAGTACGTGCACGGCGAACCGTTCACAGTGCTTCATCACGTTGAACATCTGCGACTGGCGCCCCACGTTAAAGCTCACGAGGGGCGGCTCCAACGCGACGCTCGAGAAGGACCCAATCGTGATGCCGCGAGCCTCCGTTCGACCCTGCGCCGTAACAACGACCACAGGCGACGGCACCCGCCGCATCAGCGTGCGAAATGTGCTTGGCTCCGCGGATTCGGCCATCGTAGAGAACGCCCATTGCATGTCAACCGGGTGGAGGGACGGCGGATCCACCGACAAGGGGAGGGCGGGCGCCGCGTCCATCCAAAGGAAAAATTCCTCGCTTTAAATGGAGAGGCCCTGCCGCCGTTCGTGGTGAGGCTCATCCGTTACGAGATGATCGCCGTCAGGAGAAGACGTCGGACACGCGACGGAAGAAGGACTTCTCCGAGCCCTCGTCGGTCGATTGAGGCTGGAAGTGCTCGCGGTCGCGCAGCCGCTCGAGGAGTTCCCTTTCCTCATCCGACAGCTTCTGGGGCGTCCAGACATGCACACGAATCATTTGGTCGCCGCGACCGCTCCCCTCGAGGTCCGGAAGGCCCCGGTTGCGCATCCGCAAAATCTTGCCGGCCTGCACGCCGGGATCTACCTCCAGCCGGGCCCAGCCCTCGAGCGTCGGGACTTCTACCTCGGTGCCCAGTGCAGCGTCGGGGAAGGAGAGATGGAGGTCGTAGTACAGGTCAAGCCCATCTCGTTCGAAGTGCTCGTGGGGCTGCTCCTCAATCTGGATGCGGAGGTCACCGGATGGACCGCCGCGGAGACCCGCGTTGCCGGCGTCGGAAATGGTCAGGTAGTTCCCCTCCATGACCCCCGGGGGCACGTTGACCGAAATTGTCTCCTCGCCCTGCACGCGGCCCTCCCCGCCGCATTGGTCGCAGAGGTTTTCGATGATGCGACCACCGCCCTCGCACCGCGGGCACGTCTGCACGTTTACCATCTGGCCAAAGACCGAGCGGGTGACCTGGCGGATTTCGCCCGTCCCGTCGCACTTGGGACACATGACAAAGTTTTCCCCCGTTAGACCGCCCTCGGCGCCGGTGCCGTCGCAGGCCTCACACTCCAGGTGCTTCTGGAGCTTGAGGTTCTTTTCCGTGCCCTCCGCAATCTCCTCGAGCGTCAAGGGAAGAGACACCCGGAGGTCGCTCCCTGGACGCCCCCGCCGACGGTCCGAACGGTCACGTCCACGGCCGCCGCGCCCCGCGCGGCCTCCAAAGATGTCGTTGAAGGCGTCGAAAATGTCCTCGATGTCATGGAAGCCCCGACCTCGTCCACGCTGACCGGCCCCCTCGTCGAGGCCCGCATGGCCAAACTGATCGTAGCGCCGCCGTTTCTCTGAGTCCGACAGAACTTCGTACGCCTCGGACGCCTCTTTGAATTTCTGCTCGGCCTCCGGATCGTCGGGATTCCGGTCCGGATGATACTCCATCGCCTTTTTCCGGTAGGCCTTCTTAATCTCCTTCTCGGAGGCATCCTCGTCGACCCCAAGGATGTCGTAGTAATCGCGCGGCATGTAGGAGAGGGATCAGTTCAGAAGAGAGTGGCTTCGGGGTCCGCATCGGTGGGGACGGACGAAAGGCCCAGGGAGGGACCACAGAGACCGACTTACGGTTCGGGCTCGTCGCCAGACGAGTTGTCCGCTTCGGGTTCGGCGGCCACGACGACGCGGCTGTGGCGAATCACGCGGTCGCCCATCGTGTATCCCTTCCGAATCTCCTGCAGCACCGTGCCGGGATCGGCCTCCTCGGAGGGCTGCCGCATCATCGCTTCGTGGAGCTGTTCGTCAAACGGCTCGCCCTCGGCCTCGATGGGCTCCACGCCGAGGGATTGAAGCTCGTCACGGAATTTGCTGAAGACCATCTCGACGCCCCCCTTCAGAGACTCGTAGGCCGACTCGGCGTCCTCGGCGTTCTCCAGGTCGCGGGTCGCCTCCATCGATCGCTCAAAGTCATCGAGCACTTCGAGCATTGCTTCGATGACAGACCGCTTTCCGGCTTCGTAGCGGCGCTCCTTCTCCCGCTCCATCCGGCGTCGATAGTTTTCAAGCTCCGCGGCCTTCCGGAGCAGGCGATCGTTGAGCTCGTCTCGTTCCTCTTTGAGCTGGTCAATTTCCTCCTCGAGAACCTCGATCTCATCGCGCTGTTCAGTCGCCCCATTCTCGGTGCCGGATGTCTCCTCAGAGACCGGTGTCTCCGCCGCATCGGGGTCCTGCGCACCAGTTTCCTCAGGGGCCTGGGACGAGTCGTTCGTCATCTGGGAACTGTCGGTCTGGTCTGTGTTCACGGTCGAATGAGAGGTTCGTGCAGGGAAAGGGAGGGGGGCGACGAACGGGGCAAGGGAGAGGAACCGGGGGACACTGGGTCCGCAGGGACGGACCGCAGGCAGGAACGGGCCGGGACGACTACGACGGAAGGGACGGATCCTCGAGGGAGGGACCATCATCCGAGGGCCGATTCACGGCCGACGCCATCTTTTCGACAAGGGCCACGGCACGGCCGTAGTCCATGCGCTTCGGACCGATCACCCCGAGCGAGCCGACCGTGCTCCCGAGCCGGTAGGGCGACATCACGATCGAATAGGCGTCCATCTCCTCCTCGTCGGTTTCGCTTCCGATGCGGACAATGGCCTGACCAACGGCCTCGGGATTGGCTTCAAACAGGTTTTCGAGAACCTGAACGATGCGATCCTCGTCTTCGATGGTCTCGATCAGGTGGCGGATGTCATCCGGCTCCTGGAATTCGGGCTGAGCAAGAATGTTCTGCGTGCCGTCAAACTGCAGGCGACCTTCATCTGGCTCGCTGAAGAGAAGGGTTGACTCGTCGATGACGAGCTGAACCAGTCCGGTCTCGTCGGGGAGGTCACGAAGCCGCTCCTCGTAGGTGTCGCGGATTTCACGCAGCGTCAGTCCCGCGAGCCGTTCGTTGAGGAGGGACACCACTCGGTCAATCTTGGACCGGGGCGGAAGAGACTCCGTCTCGATGACGACGGTCTTTACGACGCCCCCCTCAATACTCAGCACAAACATGAGGCGCGACCTCGACAGCGGGACGATGTCGAGCCGCTCCAACACGCCGCTCGAGAGGCGAGGGCTGAGGGCGATGCCGAGCAGGTTCGTGAGCTTGCTCAGCAGGCGCGTGCTTTCGCTCAAGAGCTCGTCGGTGTCGCTGACGAGGCGAGCAAGCTTCACCTTGAGGACCTCCTTCTCAACGTCGGACAGCTCCGGGGTGTCCATGAGCTCGTCCACGAAGGTGCGATAGCCAAGCTGCGTAGGAATCCGGCCGGCAGAAGTGTACGGATGGTCCAGATAGCCCATGTCCTCCAAGTCGGCCATCGTGTTGCGGATGGTGGCCGGACTCAAATCAACGTTCTTTTCCTTCGCCAGGGAGCGGGACCCCACCGGCCCCGCCGTGTCGACAAACTGCTCGACGACGAGCCGAAGGATGTTGCGCTCGCGCTGACTAAGGGATGGACGATCGTCGTTGTGCTCCACGGAGTTTGCGGCAGTCGGTGAAACGTACCACTCACTTCGGTGCCCAAGCCTTCATGAGGATTGGCCTTCCGCCGAGACGCCGCTGGCGGCCCGGGGTAACTCGTCCTCACCGCCACTGCACAAGACACCGACGAATCCCCGAAGCGCGCCGGTCTGGACGGAGCGGGGAAGGCGCTATTTATTATAACTACTTGAGAACCAACTTTGGGGTTCCTCTCGGTGCGGGTCGAGCCCAAAGAGGAAACGGGGATTTTCCTCTCCGTATAAGATGCCGTGCAGTACCTGTGTTGTTGCGTTGCCTTCACTACCAAATTTTCAGTCCGCCTCCTCGTCCATGCGCTTTCTTTCTACCCTCGCCGCCAGCGTCCTCGGGACCCTGCTTGCGCTCGGCCTCATTATTTTCTTCTTCGTGTTCTTCTTTTTTGCCGTCTCGCTGTCCGCCGACCAGGCGCCGACCGTGCAGTCCGGATCGGTCCTCACGGTCCCCCTCCAGGGGGCCATCCCGGAGCGCTCGGCCGACTCCCCCTTCCAGCAAGCGTTCGGCGATGGGGCCGCCTACGACCTGCGCGACCTTCAGACATCGCTCCGGAAGGCCGCCGCGGACGAGCGCATCGAGGCGGTGTGGCTTCGGCTGAAGGGCGTATCCGCTGCTGGGTGGGCCACGCTAGAGGAGGTACGCCAGGCCGTCGTGGAGGCCCGGGAAGACGGACTTCCGGTGATTGCCTCCAGCGACGAGTTTGGCATGACCGAGAAGGGGTATTTCGTCGCGAGCGCCGCCGACAGCGTCTTTACCGCCCCTCAGTCCTCGTTCGAGTACAATGGATTTGCCAACACCCTCGCCTTTTTCGAGGGCGCCCTCGAAAAGCTCAAGGTAGAGCCGCAGATCGTCCGGGCGGGCAAATACAAAAGCGCCGTGGAGCCCTTCCTGCGGTCGGACCTTTCGGAGCCGAACCGCAGGCAGCTCACGGCCTACATGGAGACGGTGAACACCCGATTCTTGTCAACGATTGCTGAGGCCCGGGAGCAGCCGGTCGATTCGCTCCGTCGCCTCGCCTCCGAGAACGCGTTCCTCGACGCCTCCGTGGCAGCACGGAGAGGGCTGATTGATGGACTCCGCTACGAGGGGGAGGTTCGAGCGTCGCTTCGCACGATCGCAGACCGCCCCGTCGAGAACGATTTGTCTACGGTGTCCTTGGGAGAATACAGCAGTGTTTCGGCGGAGTCGGCCGGGATCTCGTACACGGGGACGGGACGGGTCGACATCGTGTATGCCGAGGGGCAGATTGTCGTTGGGGAGACCGACGACCAGGCCCCCTTTTCCGGCCCGCAGATGCTCGGCTCCACGGACCTGACGGAAGCGCTAGAGACAGCGCGGACGAGCGAATCCACAGAAGCAGTCGTCCTGCGGATCAACTCGCCGGGCGGGAGCGCCGCCGCGTCCGAAACGATGTGGCGGGCCGTGCAGCGCACCGCCGCGGAGAAGCCTGTGATCGTGTCGATGGGCGACGTGGCTGCGTCGGGGGGCTACTACATCGCCGCCGCGGCCGACTCGATCGTCGCTGATCCGACGACCACAACGGGATCGATCGGTGTGTTCGGCCTCTCGTTCAATGCGAAGCAGTTCTTCAACGACAAGCTTGGCATCACCTACGACGGCGTTCGCACCAGTCCCTACGCCGACCTGTCCTCTGCAGTCAAGCCTTTGAGCTCGAACGAGCGCCGTCTTCTCGGCCGCTCCATCGACCGTGTCTACGACACCTTTCTTCAACGCGTGGCGTCCGGCCGCGGCATGGACGTCTCGGCCGTGAACGAGGTGGCTCAGGGACGCGTGTGGTCGGGGCGTGACGCGGTGGGCGCCGGGCTCGTGGACACGACTGGGACACTGCGGGACGCCATTGCGATGGCGGGCGCGGAGGCCGGTCTCGGCGACGGGCCGTACCGAACGCGCGTCCTGCCCCGCCCAACGACGTTCCTCGAACGCTTCACGAAGCAGTTCGCCGCACAGGCGCGCCAGGTGTGGCGCTCCATTACCATGAACCCCCTGGAGCGCAAGCTGTGGCGGCAGAAACAGATGCTCGATCGCCTGATGGGGGCGCACGGCACCGTGCAGGCCCGGCTCCCCTACGAGCTGACCATCGAGTAGAGTCCCACCGTGTCGGGGACCCCACGACGGGCCGCTGGGAAGCCCCGCTCCCTTGATCTGTGGAGATCGTCGGAGAGAGGAGAAGGGGAACGGGGAGGAAGCGGCACTACTGTGCAGACACGGCCTGCGTGGCAGGGACCAACACCTCGCCCTCCATCGCCTCGGGAATGGTCTCCCCGAGAAGCGCCAGAATCGTGGGGGCCACGTCGCCCAGCTTGCCGTCCTGCACGGGGCCCTCAAGGTCGTCCTTGAGGATGATGTGCGGGACGAGGGCCGTGGTGTGAGCCGTGTGCGGAGAGCCGTCCGGGTTTTCCATCTTGTCGGCGTTGCCGTGGTCGGCGATGATGCTGACGGAGTAGCCGTGCTCCCGGGCGGTCTCCACGACCCGCTGAGCGCCCCGGTCCACCGCCTCGCACGCCGCTACGGCCGCGTTGAAGTCGCCCGTGTGGCCGACCATGTCGGGGTTCGCAAAGTTGAGGACGACGAGGTTGTAGTCGTTGTCTGTGAGTGACCGGCTCACTTGCTCGGTCACCTCCGGTGCGCTCATCTCGGGCTGGCGGTCGTAGGTATCCACCTTCGGGGAGGGAACCAGAATGCGGTCCTCGCCCTCAAACGGGTCTTCCCGCCCGCCGCTGAAGAAGTACGTGACGTGGGCGTACTTTTCTGTCTCGGCGGCCCGGAGCTGCCGCCCGCCCCGCTCGCTGATGATCTCCCCGAGCGTGCCCTCCAGGTTGAGCGTGTCGAACGCGACCGGCAGGTCGAACTCCTCGTCGTAGGGCGACATCATCACGAATGCCAGGTCGTCGAGCCGCTCTCGATCGAAGCCCTCGAAGTCGCCCTCGGTGAAGGCGCGGGTGAGCTGCCGGGCGCGGTCGGAGCGGAAGTTGTAGAAGATCACGGCGTCGCCATCCTCGACGCGGGTCCCGTGCTCGCCGAACGCGGTTTCATCCGCCCCCTCGATGCGGCGGGGCTCCACAAACTCGTCCGTGACGTCCTCCTCATAGCTCGCCTCCAGCGCCTCGACCGGGTCGTCAAAGACGGAGCCTTCTCCCTCCGTGAGCAGCCGGTACGCCCGTTCGGTGCGATCCCACCGCTCGTCCCGATCCATGGCGTAGTAGCGGCCCACGATGGAGACGAGACGTCCAACGCCGATCTCGGCGGCCCTCTCCTGGAACTGCCGCACGTAGTCGACGCCGCCGTGCGGATCGGTGTCGCGACCGTCGGTAAAGGCGTGGACGTTTACCTGGGCGGGATCGAGGCCCTCGCGCCGGGCCAGCTCCAGCAGGCCGTACAGGTGATGGAGATGGCTGTGCACGCCCCCGTCGGAGAAGCAGCCCATCAGGTGCAACTTCTGATCGCCCTCCTTGGCGTGTCGGGCCGCCCCGACCAGCGCCTCGTTCTCGAAGAAGGACCCGTCCTCGATGGCCCTCGAGATGCGGAGGATCTCTTGGTGGACGATGCGGCCCGCTCCCAGGTTCATGTGGCCGACCTCCGAGTTGCCCATCTGCCCCTCGGGCAGCCCCACGGCCTGCCCCGATGCCTCAAGCGTGGCGTGCGGATGGTCGTCGAAGAGGCCGTCTACGAAGGGAGTGTCCGCCTTTTCGACGGCGCTCACCGACGGGTCCTCGGCGAGGCCCCACCCGTCCAGAATCAGGAGAAGGTGTCGCTGGGTCGAATCCATGATTTGGGATCGTTGCGGTGGCAGTTGTGTGAGGGGATCGCGGCGTGCCGAGGGATCTGTCCCGGCTGGTCGGGGGAACCGTCGGGGCGCACGGACGCCCTACCCGTTCACTCGGTAGTCTTTCACTTGCTTGGTGGGAGTGCCCGATTTGGTGCGGAAGACCTGCATCGAGCCGCAGTGCGGACAAGCGGTCTGCTCGATGTCGTACCGATCCACGTGGACGTCGGGGGTATCGAAGTAGTGGTCGCTGGTTTTGCAGTAGTAGCGCCCCTTCGACGAGTTCAGGCCGTCAATCGGATCCGGCAGTTTCTGGAGGCGATCGTAGTGCTTGCAGACCGAGGGGAGCGGGCAGTCGTCGCACTGCGGCGTGCGGGCCTTGCAGGTGTACCGGCCGTGCAAGATGAGAAGGTGATGCGCCTCCCCCCAGTCCTCCTTCGGAAGAATCCGCCGGAGCTGACGCTCCACCTTTCGGGGCGTGGTAGCGTCCTCCTTCACGAGCCCGATGCGGTTGGCCACCCGAAAGACGTGGGTGTCGACTGGCAGGGCGTCGGCGTTGTGGGCGACCTGAGCCACCACCTGGGCGGTCTTGCGCCCGACACCCTTCAGGGTCTGCAGTTCATCGACGGTAGAGGGCACCTGGCCGTCGTACCGCTCAACGATTTGCCGGGCCATCTCGGCCAGGTAGCCGGACTTGTTGTTGGGAAAGGTAATGGACTGGATGTAGGGGTAGATGTCATCGGGCGTCGCCTCGGCGAGGTCCTCGACCGTCGGGTAGGCTTCGAAGAGGTCAGGGGTAGCCTCGTTGACGCGATCGTCGGTGCACTGGGCCGACAAAATGACGGCGACGAGCAGCTGGTACGGGGTGTCGTACTCGAGCTCGGTGGTTGGGCGGTCGATCCGCTCGCGGAGGTTCTCGAGGACAAATTCGGCGCGGTCGGTTCGGCCCACAGCGGTGGCGGGACTGGTTCGCGAGGAGTCAAGCGTCCGTTGAACCCGCCTGGGGGGCGAACGTTCGAAGCGAGAGCAATTTGCTCTGCGCTTCATGCCGGCCCCAATGCCATATTCCACGTCGTTCCGATGCGTCCTCGTCCTCGTTTTGCTGGGCAGCGTAACATGGGGGGGCGCCGTCCCCAGTGCGGCCCAGCCGGCGCGCCTCTCGCCGAAATCGGAGGTGTCGATGGTCACCATTCTGCCCGGCGATCCGGTGTACTCGATGTTCGGCCACAGCGCCCTTCGAGTGCACGATCCCGTGCTCGGCATCGACCGACTGTACAACTACGGCACCTTCGATTTCAGCGACCCCCTCTTTATCCTGAAGTTTGCGTACGGCCACCTACGGTACTTCCTAAGCGTAGCCCCCTACGACGCCGCGCTGCGGGCCTACGAGCAGCAGCGGCGACCCGTGATTGAGCAGCAGCTCGACCTGACCCGTAAGCAGCGAACGGCGCTCTTTCAAGTTCTCCGGGTCAACGCCCAGCCCGAAAACCGCTACTATCAGTACGTCTTTTTCTTCGATAACTGCTCCACGCGGGTACGGGACGCCCTGAAGAAGGCCCTGGGCGATGCTGTTCAATTTTCGGGCCGTCCCGCTCCGGGCAAAACGTTCCGGCACCTCCTGGACCCCTACGCCAACAGCCTGCCGCTCGTGGACCTGAGTTTCGATCTCGCTCTCGGCATGCCGGCCGATCGGCAGGTTACGGCCCGTGAGGCGCATTTTCTTCCGGAGTATCTCTTCAAGGCCTTCAGCCACGCCACCATTCACACCCGCGATACAACCCGCGCGCTGGTGGCCCGCACAGACACGGTGCGGTGGATTGAGGGCTACGACGCGACTCCCTCGGCGTTCGACTGGCCCCTCGCCGCGGGATGGATCGTTCTCGTTCTCACACTCGGGTGGACGGGGCGGCAGGCGATGGCCGGTCGACGGCCCGGGACGTACGGCGATGCGCTATTGCTCGCCGGCGTGGGCCTGACCGGCCTGCTCGTGTGCTTCCTCTGGTTTGTGTCCACCTACGAGGTCACGGAGCACAACTGGAATCTGCTCTGGGCATGGCCCACGCACCTGATTGCGGCCGCTGTGCTGCTGTGGCGGCCGTCGGCGACGGGGCTTCGCACGTATATGGCTGCCACGGCCGTGGTGACGATCGTCGTGGCTGGGGGCTGGGCGTGGTGGCCGCAGGACCTTCACGCAGCGGTCTTCCCGGTCGTGCTGGCGGTGGGGGTGCGGGCCGGATGGCGGGCAATTGGGGCGGTACCGCACGAGATTGCCAGACGTGAAGCGTGAACCGTTCCGACCGAACGGACTGGTGCCCATCCCGCACCGCAGGGCGTGACCGAGGGACTTCTTCGAGAAATGGCGCGAACCCTTTCGGCGGGACAGACCGGTGAGTCGGAGGGATCAATTCTGCCGCGCCTGCACCAGTTCGTAGCTCCGCGGCGGGGCAGGGGTGCCATCCACGACATAAACGCGGAGCGAACCGTCCTCGTCGGCCATGACGACGACGGCTGTCTCGTTCGGGTCGTACGACTGGAAGCGGGTGTCGAGCCACTCGGTAGGGAGGCGGTCTGCCTGGTAGTCCATCCACCCGCCACTGTCCGGGCTGTAGAGCAGCTTGTGGGTGCCAATGCTCTCGTGGATGGGACTGGCGGCCGGGTCACGCTGCGTCACTACGACCGCGCCGATGCCGTGGCGCTTGAAGCCGAGATACGACGCCGCGGCCACGTCCATCCAGTGGTCCGTGAGGAAGTCGTGGTGGGTGTCCGTCTTCGGGTCGTTGGTCGGCTGGTCCTCGGGCGCCCGGACCGTCACCATGTGGCCGTTCTCGTCGATGAGGGTGGTGCGTCGCATGCGTCGCGGGCAGTCTGGAAGAGAAGCTTGGTGGAATCCACATGGGAGGTGACATCGCAGGTTTCTCGCCGGCACCACCCAGAGAAAAATGTTGCAGCGTTTCAACGATAGCCGTTCTGTCACCGATTAACCCATGTTCTCCACGACCGCCTGGCCAAACTCACTGCATTTGAGCAGCTCCGCGTCCTCCAGGTTGCGCTCAAAGTCGTAGGTCACCCGCTTCTGACCGATCGTTGTCTCCAGGGCATCGAGGATCACGTCGGAGGCCTCGTCCCAGCCCATGTACTCGAACATCAGCCGGCCCGACAGAATCAGCGCCGATGGATTGACCTTGTCCTGCCCGGCGTACTTGTTCGCGGAGCCGTGGACCGGCTCGGCCAGGCAGGCGGCGTTGCCGAAGTTGGCACCCGGGGCCACGCCGAGCCCGCCGATCTGTGCACCGCAGGCATCGGACAGGTAGTCGCCATTCAAGTTTGGCATCGCCAGCACGTCGTACTGGTCGGTCCGCGTCTGAATCTGCTGGAGCATGTTGTCGGCAATCCGGTCATTGACGACGACTGCATCCTCGGGGGGCTCCCCGTCGCGCTCCTCCCAGAGGGTGTCCTCGGTAATCACCTCGTCGCCGTACTCCTCGCGGGCCACCTCGTAGCCCCAGTCGCGGAAGGCGCCTTCCGTGAACTTCATGATGTTGCCTTTGTGCACGAGCGTCACAAACTGGTGCCGGTCGTTCTCCAGGGCGTAGTCAATGGCCTCGCGGACCAGCCGCTTGGTGCCGAACTCGGTAACCGGCTTAATCCCGATGCCCACCGGGCCGTCGTGGATCGTCTCGTCGAAGCCCATCTGATCCTCGACGAACGCCCGGACCTGTTCGGCTCCCTCGGTCTCAGCCTCCCACTCGATGCCCGCGTAGACGTCCTCCGTGTTCTCCCGGAACGTGACCATGTCCATTTGCTCCGGGTTCTTCATCGGGGAGGGAACGCCGTCGATGTAGTAGGTGGGGCGCACGTTGGCGTAGAGGTCAAGCTTCTGGCGGAGGGCCACGTTCAGCGACCGGAAGCCAGCGCCGACGGGCGTGGTCAGGGGCCCCTTGATGGCCACACGGTGGTCGCGGATTGTCTCGACGGTCTCCTCGGGGAGAAGCTCGCCGGTCTGTTCCTCGGCCTTCTCGCCGGCCAGCACTTCCGTCCACTCGATCGCCCGCTCGCCGTCGTAGGCCGTCTCGACGGCGGCGTCGAAGACCGGTCGGGCCGCGGCCCAGACGTCGGATCCGACCCCGTCGCCCTCAATGAAGGGGATGATAGGAGTGTCGGGAATCTGGAGGGTGCCGTCCTCCACTGTGATGCGTTCGCCGGAGGACGGAGACGGTGCGTCGTCGGTGCTCATGGTCGGGTCGGTTGATCGGGGAGACAAGGTGAAGAGACGACAATGCCTGACAGAAATGTCCGTCACGTCAACCTAAGACGTGGCGGACTTCCTCTCTATTAGGAAACCGAAAAGACAGCGAACCCGCCGCACTCACAGGCGATTCAGGAGGCTTCGAATTCGCAGTTCCCAGACCTTCAGGGCTGCTTCGAGGACGATGTCCCTGCTCATCTTCGATTCCCCCTCGGTGCGCTCGGTGAACACAACGGGAATCTCCTTGATGCGGAAGCCTGCTCGCCAGGTGCGGTAGTGCATCTCCACCTGAAAGGCATAGCCGTCGGAGTTGACGTGGCCGAGCGGAAGGGCCTCAAGCACGCGGCGGTGGAAGCATTTGAAGCCCGCCGTGACGTCGAGGATCGGCAGGCGGGTGATGGTGCGCGTGTAGATGCCGGCACTGTAGGAGAGGACGAGCCGTGAAAGCGGCCAGTTGATGACGCGGACGCCGTCGACGTACCGCGATCCGATGGCGAGGTCGACCTCGTCGTCGCGTACCGGCTCGATGAGGCGCGGGAGGTCGTCGGGATCGTGGGACCGGTCGGCGTCCATCTCGCAGATGTACGTATAGTCCTGCGAAAGCGCGTACCGGAAGCCGCGCAAGTAGGCCGTGCCCAGGCCTAGCTTGCCACTTCGCTCGATCAGGTGCACCCGCTCGGGGGCGTCCTCCATGGCCGAGCGCACGATCGCGGCCGTCCCGTCGGACGAGTTGTCGTCCACGACGAGGATGGAGATGGGGATTGGCAGGTTCTGCACCCGCTCGAGGACGGGGCCAATGTTGTCGGCCTCGTTGTACGTGGGAATGATGACGAGCGCGTCGGTGGGGGCGTTCTGGAAAGTGGACTCGGACACCGATTGGGGATTACGGTCCAGGGGAAGAGAAAAACGAGAGGGTTGGTTGTCAGGCCCAAATGCTCCTAGCGAAGATGCGTGGCAAGAACTTATCGGTCCAGCGCGCTGTGTCCAGCGCGCTTCGAGATTTTAATAAAAAACGAGTTCCGCCGGGGAGGTGGAGGGTGAAACCGAGAAATGAGATCGGGATACAAAGGCGTGACCAAATTGCTTCTTTGGCCCAAATCGCTGATTTTTGCGCTGCATACGGCGTACACAAATTCCCACCATGGAGAGCGGTACCTGCTCACGTTCCGTATCCCCTCACCCACCCCTCTACGCACGTCATGGCTGACGACACCTCAGCCCCCAATCCGAACTCCGGATCGAATGGGAGCCTCGACGACAAAACTGGTCTTCCTGAAGATTTTCCGCATGCATCGCAGCTAGAACAGGCCGGGATCACAAGCCTTGCCGAGCTCCGGGAGATTGACTCGTTCGAGGAGCTGAGCGGGATCGGGCCGGCTTACGCGGAGGACATCGAGAATGCCCTCAAGGAGCTTGAGTTTGCGGGGGCGGACGCGGACGTTGCGACCGCCAATGGTGCGTCGAGCGAAGCCTCAACGACTGAGAAGCGTCCCAGCCCCCTTTCCGGAAATGGAGAAGCCGAAGAGGCCATTGGGGGGGCCGCAACCCGGCAGCCCCTTAGCATCCCGGAGGGCCCCCTGGAGGAAACGGTGTCGTTCGACACCTACCCGGCCGACGCATACGGACACGAGGAGCTGGGCTTTGAGGATGAGGAGGTGCTCGACCTGCTCCGCAGCATGCTGCTGCAGCGGCGCTTCGAGAATCGGTGTCGCCAGATGTACCAGCGGCAAAAGATCTCGGGGTTCCTCCACCTCTACATCGGCCAGGAGGCAGTCTCTACAGGCAGCGTCCAGGCCGTTGACATCGGGGAGGACTCGATCATCACCGCCTATCGCGACCACGGCATGGGCCTGGCGATGGGCATGACCGCTGAGGAGTGCATGGCCGAGCTCTTCGGCAAAAAGACGGGCTGCTCGAAGGGGAAGGGCGGCTCGATGCACTTCTTCGACCACGAGAAGAAGATGATGGGCGGGCACGCCATCGTGGGGGCGCACCTGCCCCTCGGGGCCGGCATTGCGTTTGCCCACAAGTACCGGGGCGACGACAACGTTTGTCTCTGCTTCTTCGGCGATGGGGGCATGCACCAGGGTGCGTTCCGCGAGGCTTGCAACCTGGCCGGGATCTACGAGTTGCCCATCGTGTTCGTCTGCGAAAACAACCAGTACGCGATGGGCACGGCCGTGGACCGGGCCTTTAGCAAGCCCGACTTGTTCAAGCACGGCTACAACTTCGACTTTCCCTCCTCGCTGGCCAGTGGCATGGACGTGTTCAGCGTCAACAAGGCCGTGCAGGACCACGTCCAGAACTACGCCCGGCACGACCAACCGTCGCTTCTGGAGGTGCGCACGTACCGCTACCAGGGGCACTCCATTACCGACCCGGCCGAATATCGGGGCGATCACGAGTTGGAGGACCGCCAGAGCCAAGATGCCATCAACCGCCTCCAGGACTACATCATTCAACACGACATCGCTAGTGAGGAGGACATCGGGGCCATCGACGACGAGGCCAAGCAGACGGTGAAAGATGCCATCGCCGCCGCGGACGATGCGTCGTTCCCGGACGCCGACGCAATCTACGACGACCTGTACGTTCAGGAAGATTACCCCTTCATCGCCTGAGCAATGGCGATTTTCGAGTGTCGAATTTCGAATTGCTCCTTCGGCACTCTTCTCCGCACATTCGACGTTCGCACTCCGAAACTCGACACTGAATATGGCTACGCTGGAATTCCGCACGGCGCTCCGAGAGGCGATGACCGAAGAAATGGAACGCGACCACGACATCTTCCTCATCGGGGAGGAAGTGGCCGAGTACGATGGTGCCTACAAGGTGAGCAAGGGGATGCTCGACCAGTTCGGCCACGGGCGCGTCATCGACACCCCCATCAGCGAGCTTGGCTTTGCGGGCCTTGGCATTGGGGCGGCCATGAGCGGCCTCCGGCCTATCATCGAATTTATGACGTTCAACTTCTCGTTCGTCGCCTTCGATCAGGTCGTTAACAACGCCCCCAACATCCGGTACATGTCGGGTGGCCAGTTTGACCTCCCCATCGTTTTTCGCGGGCCCAACGGCGCGGCGGGCCAGCTCGGCGCCACCCACTCCAACTCCACGGAGGCCCTCTACTCAAATTTTCCCGGTCTGAAGGTGGTCGCGCCCTCGGTTCCGGACGACGGGAAAGGCCTGCTCAAAAGCGCCATCCGTGACGATGACCCGGTCGTCTTCCTCGAGAGTGAACTGATGTATGGCATGCAGCGGGAGGTGAGTGAAGAGGACAATTACACGATCCCGCTCGGTGAGGCCCGCGTGGCGCGGGAGGGCGACGACGTGACGATCGTGGCGCACAGCAAGAGCTACCACATCGCCATGGACGCCGCCGAAGAGCTCAAGGAACAGGGCTACGACGCCGAGGTCATCGACCCGCGCACCATCAAGCCGCTCGACATCGACACGATCGTCAGGTCGGTGATGAAGACCAATCGCCTGGTCGTCGTTGATGAGAGCAACCCTTTCACGAGCGTGGCCTCGGAGATTACCCACCAGGTGCAAGACCGCGCCTTCGACTACCTCGACGCACCCATCCTGCGTGTGACGGCCCCCGACACCCCCGCGCCCTACGCGCCAAACCTGATGGACGAGTACATGCCGGGCGTCGACGAGACGGTCGACAAGTGCCTCCGCGTCCTCTACGCACAGTGATGAATTGCGAGTGTCGAGTTTCGGGTTGGAGTTCGGCACTCTGGGCAACTCGCCTTCGACATCCGCACTTCGAACTTCGACATTGACCTATGGCTAACGCGATTGAGATGCCCAAGCTGAGCGACACCATGGAGGAAGGGGTGCTGTCCGCCTGGCTGGTGGACGAGGGGGACGAGGTGTCCTCGGGGGACGTGCTCGCACAGGTTGAGACGGACAAAGCCACGATGGACCTGGAGGCCTTCGACGAGGGGGTGTTGCTCAGGAAAGTAATCGACGAGGGCGACACGGTCCCCATCGGCGAGCTCATCGCCGTGATCGGGGAGGAGGGGGAGGACATTTCCAGTCTGGTCGGCGACGGCGAGGGCGACGGGGCTGCGACGGCGGACCCCGAGGCCGAACCGGAACCGGTGGAGCCCGAAGACCCGGCCGGTGAGCCCGAACCCGAGCCGGTGGAGGCTGCCCCTGAACCCGAGGTAGAGCCCGAGCCGACGGGGGATGGGCAACTGCGGGAGCGAGAGCCGGAACCTGTCCCTGCCGGTACCGACGCTGAAGGCCGCCGCATCAAGGCGTCTCCCCTGGCCCGCCGCATTGCGCAGGAGCACGACGTGGACCTGGAACGCGTTGAAGGGTCGGGGCCGGAAGGTCGCATCGTGCGCCGCGACGTGGAGGCCTACATCGAGGAGCGCGAAGCCGTGCCCGAGCCTGAGCCGGTTCCCGAGCCCGAACCCGCCCCAGAACCGGCGGTTGCCGAGGAGCCCACCTACGCGATACCGGACGAGGAGGCCGCGTACGAGTCGGAGGACATCTCGCAGATGCGGAAAACGATTGCCCGCCGCCTCGCCGAGAGCAAGTACTCGGCCCCTCACTACTACCTTACGGTCGACATCGACGTGGAGAAAGCCGTCGAGCTCCGTGAGGATCTCAACGAGCTGGCCGAGGAGCAGGGGCGCACGAAGATTTCCTTCAACGACCTCATCACGAAGGCCTGCGCCCTCTCGCTGCACGACCACCCGTACGTGAACGCCGCCTACCGCCCCGACGAGGGCGAAATCCACAAGCACAATCGCGTACACATCGGCATTGCCGTCGCCATCGATGAGGGCCTCATCACACCCGTCGTGCGGGACGCGGACCGGAAGGGGCTCTCCCAGATCGCACAAGAGACCAGAGATCTTGCCGAGCGGGCCCGCAACCGCGACCTGGAGCCGGAGGAGTTTGAGGGCGCAACCTTCACCACCAGCAACCTCGGCATGTTCGGCATCGAAGAGTTCACGGCCATCATCAACCCCCCCAACTCGGCAATCCTGGCCATCGGTGAGATCCGCGAGACGCCCGTCGTGGAGGAGGGCGAGGTGGTGCCCGGCACGCGTATGAAGGTGACTCTGTCCTGCGACCACCGCGTCGTGGATGGGGCGAAAGGGGCCCAGTTCCTCGACACCGTGAAGTCCTATCTGGAAGAGCCGATGAATTTACTGCTTTAGGATCGTGCCTTGTGCATGGTGCCGAGTCTTTGCAGACATCACCCGCGAGTTTCAGAGGAGGCGTGATGCGGGACTCGTAATGCGTAATGGTTTCCCCCTCTGCAGTCGGTACCTCACGCATCACGTTTCACGAATCATTTTTTCATTCTGGAGGCCGCTTGCTGTGCGCGCCAGCACACTCACGAAAAGGGGCTGATTCCGTCAGGGAGCCGCTCCCATGACCATTGCTCACATCTCGGATCTCCACTTTGGGCGTATCGCGCATCCCCGGGTCGTATCGACTCTGGTGGATGAACTCAACGAGGAAGATGCCGATCTCGTCGCGCTAAGTGGTGACCTGACACAGCGCGCCCAGCCCGCCGAGTACGAGTCGGCGCGGGCCATGCTCGACGCCCTAGAGCCTCCCGTCCTCGTCGTCCCGGGCAACCATGACGTTTATCCGTGGTGGCGGCCCTTCAAGCGGCTCCGGATGCCTCTGGAGCGGTACAAGCGGTACGTTACCGACGACCTCGCTCCCACCTTTGAGACCAACGAGGTCGCCGTGCTCGGGCTTACCTCCGCCCACGGAGCCACGATCAAAGGGGGGCGCTTCGGCGCCGCCGACCGGAACGCGCTCCGCGACTACTTTCGGGACGTGCCTGCGGAGCGTTTCAGGGTGCTCGTGGTGCACCACCAGTTGCATCCGACTGCCATCGGGCCCATCAGCCCGCATCCCGTGGCGCAGCAGGCTCAGAAAACGCTCGACGCGGCCACCGAGGCCGGCGTGGACCTCATCCTGTGCGGACACCTCCACATTCCCGCCATCACCCCGCTCGACATTATCCCTGGTGAACACCGGATCGTGATCGCGAGTGCCGGAACCACCACCAGCAATCGGTACCGACAACCCACCGGACCGATTAACTTCTACAACGTTGTCACCGTCGAGCCCGACGCCTTTTCCGTGGAAGAGCGCCGCTTCGTGCCCGACGACGATCACTTCGTTCGCGACAGCGTCACGCGCTTCGACCGCACCATCGGGGCGCCCCGTCATGATGGCTGCTGAGGAGCCGGAGAGAACCCGGTGTCTCCGCTTCGTGTCGCGCCGCGTGCCCTCCCCGCCTGCACTCTCCACCGCAGAACTCGGGGGCGAAGGGATCAGGGAAAGAGCAGCGACGAGGACGCGGCCGCCGACCGTGCCGGAGCCGAGGAACTTTGCTGCTTTTTTTCCCGGCCGTCGAACACGTGAAATTGACCTGGCGTTGCCCTATTTTGCAAGCGCTATTGTGCAGTCGGCCCGCCGTTCTGCTCACCGACCCGGTTGTGTGCATGCCGACGACCCAGACCACTGAGGTCAATCAACTCCTCGATCCTGAACACGTCCGCATCAGGCTGCCCGGCACCTCGAAGTCAGAGCTCATCGATGCCCTGGTGGACGTGCTTGCCGGCGACGAGGCCATCGATAATCTGGAGGCAGTTCGACGGGCCATTTTTGAGCGGGAGGAGAAGATGTCGACCGGTGTAGGAAAGGGCCTCGGCCTCCCCCATGCCAAAACCCCTGCGGCCACCGAAACCGTCGCCGCCTTCGCCACGACCGGGGAGCCGGTCGACTTCGGGGCCGTCGATGACGTGCCGGTCCGCCTGCTGCTGCTTCTCGTGGGGCCGGAAGAGCACAAGTCGCAGCACGTCAAGATTCTGGGCCGCATCTCGCGCCTCATAAGCCGCGACGCACTGCGGGACCGCCTCGTAGCGGCTGAGTCGCCAGAGACTGTCATCGAAACCTTCCAGGAGGGAGAGCGGGAGCTTCGAGACTAGCCCCGCCCCGCTCCCCACCGCCACCGCACCGTTCATCACCGTTCCAGCCCGTGAGCACCTCGTATCAGAACATTAGGGGGACCTTCGACATCCTGCCGGACGCCTACACCGACGACGGCGGCACCCGCATTGCGAGCAGCGCGGAGTGGCGCCATGTGGAGGCGACCATCCGCGACGTGATGCGCCGACACAACTTCGAGGAGATCCGCACGCCCATCCTGGAGCCGACCGAACTCGTGGCGCGGGGCGTGGGGGAGTCGACCGACATCGTGCAGAAGGAGATGTTTGCCTTCGAGCGCAAGGACACGCAGTACGTCCTCCGGCCCGAGATTACGGCGCCGGTCGTGCGCTCCTTCCTCCAGCACCACCTCGACCAGCGCGGCGGGGTGCAGAAGCTGTTCTACATCGGCCCCTGCTTCCGCGCCGAGAAGCCGCAGAAGGGCCGCTACCGCCAGTTCCACCAGTTCGGCATCGAAATCCTGGGCGCCGACGAGGCGCGCGCCGACGCCGAAACCATCGCCGTCCTGATGGCCATCTGCGAGGCCCTGGGGCTCTCCGATCTCCATCTCCGCCTCAACACGCTGGGGACGCCGGAGCGGCGGGAGGAATACATCGCCGCCCTGCAGGACTACCTGGCGCCCTACGCCGACGAGCTGTCGGAGACGAGTCGCCGCCGCCTCGACCGCAACCCGCTGCGCATCCTCGACACGAAGGTGGAGCACGAGCAGGAGATCCTCCGGGACGCGCCGCAGCTCATCGACTTCGTCGGCGACGAGAGCCTCGCCCACTACGAGGAGGTCAAGGGCTTGCTCGCCGATCTGGAGATCGAGTACGAGGAGGATCCGCACCTCGTGCGCGGGCTCGACTACTACACGGAAACCACCTTTGAGCTCGAAAGTCCGGGCCTCGGCGCGCAGAGCGCACTCGCCGGGGGCGGCCGCTACGACCGGCTGGCCGAGGTGCTGGGGAGTGACGAGCCGGTGCCGGCGATTGGCTTTGCGGCGGGGATGGAGCGGCTCTTCCTGGCGCTCGACGACGCGGACGCGGAGCGCCCGGCCCCGCCCGAGCCCGACGTGTTCATCGCGGCGCTGGGGGACGAGGCGGAGCGGTGGGTCTTTCGCACGTCGCAGGACCTGCGCGACGCCGGGCTGCACGTGGCCCACGACCTGATGGGCCGCTCGCTGAAGGCGCAGATGAAGGAGGCCAACCGCCAAAACGCCCCGTACGCGGTGATCATCGGGGGGAACGAGCTGGACGCCGAGACCGCAACGGTGAAGGAAATGGAGAGCGGCGAGCAGGTAGACGTGCCGTTCGACGGATTGGCAGAACACCTCCGCGAGCGCGTCGAAAACCCGTGACTGGCGCACTCCAGTGACGGGAAGGCGCGGTCCAGACGTCCGACCCCATCTTCGCGAAGTCAAATTCAGCCCCCTGCAGGGCCCGAAAACAAATGCCCTGGCGGCCTCGCCGAGACCGCCAGGGCACCTGAGGCAAATCCTCCACTCCGGAGGCTACCCGATTGCTACCTTCCTATCTTTGAGGGGCAGGTCGTTGTTTTTCGAAGACGTATGCTACTCCTTGATCCCGGTCGTGGACGATCACGTTCTTGTTGGTCTCGGGTAGGACCACTTCACCGGTAGATTCGTCTCTCAGCGTCTCGATTCTATAAGTGCTGTACTTTTCCGAGTCAGAATTCTCAATCGACGAACTCGCCGGATCAAGCTCCATATTGTACCGGAGGGGCTTGTACTTGAAGAGTGCACCAGTGAGCACGTCGATGCCCCAGAACAGAGGGTTGCCAAGGTTTAGAATCGCAACGGTAGCAAACTCTTTCTGAAGACGGAATACTTTGTCGCTATATCCTTCCTTCTGGAGCGTAACCCGCTTGTCGTTGATGTCCCGGCTGACGGTGATGGTTGTGGGAGTTGTACCCCGCTCAATTCCGTCAATGACGACCTCCGCCCCGGAGGGCTCACTTTCGAACTTGATTTGATCTGAAGTTCCGGAAAAGAGAGTCGCACAACCTACGAGAAGAAATGACGCGGCGAAAGCGCTGATGAAGCACGCAATTTTCGAGAACCGGTAGGGGTTATCAGTCATAGTTTGGGTGGTGTGGTGAAAACTTGCAGTGCACCCTATTTTAACAACAGGCCTGTGCGTTGTCAAAATCTCCGTTGCGCTTCTTCTCAAAATAAGGACTAGTCTTTGAAACCGAGGAAACCTACGGATTCTAGTCGCTAAAGCGAATCACACGCCGGTGACTCGTGGCTACTCTCGCTCGGGTACTCGGGCCTACAGTCATTTTGGGGCTGGTGCTCCTTGGGTGCAGACCCAGGCCTCCGCAGTGGGCCTCTGCCAACTCGGACACGCTCCGAGTGATGACCTACAACATTGAGGACGTGCGCACTGCAGACCTCCGCCGGTCCGATCATCCGCGCCTCCAGCGGGCCGCGGCCCGCATCCAGCATCTCGCCCCCGACGTCCTGCTGGTCAACGAGATGACCTACGACCAGCCGGGGGCCCCGGACTACGAGGCAGGCGCGCCCGAGGGCCAGAACGCGCAGCGCTTCGTGGACCACTATCTGTCGACGCCGCAGGCGGATACGCTGGAGGGACTCTCGTATCACCCCGTCATGCTGCCGGTCAATACTGGGCTCCCAAGCGGGTTCGACCTGAACAACGACGGGCGGGTCGTGTCAACTGTGCCGGACGTGCCCGCGCCGCCCGATAGCGGCAGCGTGGCCCCCCAGACCGACGCCGGGCGCGCCTACGGCAACGATGCGTGGGGCTTTGGCGTCTTTCCGGGGCAGTACGGCATGGCCCTCTTTGTGCGCGAGGGGCTGACGGTTCTCCGCGACTCGATTCGCACCTTCCGCAAGCTCCAGTGGCACGACATGCCCACTGCGGCGGTCCCCCTCGACTCCACGTCGTTCACGCCGTGGTACAGCCCCGACGAGTGGGCGGAGATGCGGCTCTCCTCCAAAAGCCACTGGGACGTGCCCGTACAGCTGCCCAACGGCGCCGTGCTCCACGTGCTCGCGAGCCACCCCACACCGCCGGGCTTCGACGACGTGGCCCGACGCAATGCCCATCGCAACCACGACGAAATTCAGTTCTGGGTGGACTACCTCAGCGGGGCGCCCTACATCGAAGACGATTCTGGACGAGCCGGAGGGCTCCACGCAGGGGCCTCGTTCGTCGTGATGGGTGACCTGAACGCCGATCCGGAGGAATCGTCGAGCTATCGGGACGCGATTCGAGCCCTCATCGGCCACGGGCGCGTCGCCGGGAACGTTGTGCCCACGGCCCGGCCTGCACGCCAGGATGAGTACCCCAAGCTCGATCCCGACGACACGGCCCGCTGGCAGGCACGGGTCGACTACGTCCTCCCGTCCACAAACCTCATCGTCGACGAGGCAGCGGTCTGGCGGCCGGACCCGGCCAGGGTGCCCGAGGTCCCCGTCAGCGACCACTTCCCGGTGTGGATGGACGTGCGCGTTGAGCCGTAGAAGACCCGAACATCCATCGCGACCTCCGTCACAGCCGTTTCCTGACATGGAGTGGAGACAAGACACCGTCCGCCTCGATCCGAAGCCGCGCGGCTTCCACCTCGTCACCGACGAGATTCTGGAGCAGGGCCCTCGCCTTGACGACATCCGGGTCGGTCTCCTGCACGTCTTCATCCAGCACACCTCCGCCTCGCTCACGATTAACGAGAATGCGGCCCCGGCCGTGCGCGGCGACATGGAGCGCCACTTCAACGAGATGGTGCCCGAGAACCAACCCTACTACGAGCACACCGTGGAGGGCCCCGACGACATGCCCGCCCACATCAAGGCCTCGATGCTCGACACGAGCCTGTCTGTCCCCCTCCAGGACGGGCACCCGGCCTTTGGCACGTGGCAGGGCATCTACCTGAACGAGCACCGCGATCACGGCGGCGCCCGGTCGGTGGTGGTGACGGTGCGGGGCGAGACGGAGTAGCTGCCGGCCTGGAGCGCATCGCTACCCCACCGGCTCGGGATGCGACGCAAGCTCCTCGGTCAGCGTGCGGGCCCGGGCATAGAGATTGTGGACGTGCGTGTAGGTGAATTTGGCACTTCGGCCCAGGAGATGGAGGTTCTCGAAGCGCTGCAGGTACGTCGTCAGGCGCTCGGCCTTTGCCTCGGCGCCGACCTCCAGGATCGGGTACGCAAATGGCACCGCCCGGTGGTCTACGGCGACGATCTCGTCGGCTCCGTCGATCAGCCCCTGCTCCGTCAGCACGTCCACGGCGCTGGCTCGAAGGGCCGCGTCCGACTGCGTCCACGCCTCGGTCTCCGGGTGACACGGCCGTTCGAGCACGACGACGGTCTGGTCGTCCGGCGCCATGTCGGGGCTCCGGTTTGTCGGCTCGTAGAGGCGCGTGAACGGAATCGATCGATCCGGGAAATAGAGCGACGCGTTTGGGGTGAGACGGGGCCGGTCGAGGCCCAGCACGACCAGGCGGAGGTGGCGAAAGCGCATCGACTGGGCGAGCGCCTGGAGTTCCTCGGGGGGCGGCGGGTCCAGGAGGCGCAGCACGAGGGTGAGCGGCAGCGTGCTCACGACCGTCTCCACGCCCGTCGGCTCCGCGTCGTTGACCGTGACGCGGCGGATGCGGGTGCCGTCGTGCGACAGGGTTGTGATGCGCGCGCCGGTGCGAATGTGCTCGCGCCCCAGCGCGTCGGCGGTGGCCTCGGCGATCTGGCCGTAGCCGTGCCGCGGGTAGTAGAACGAGCCGTCGAGGTGGCGGGCCTTGTCCTTCGTGCCGCCGAAGGCCTCCAGGAGGAACGTCTTCAGGTCGAGGCCTTCCAGCCGGTCGCCCGCCACCCGGGGCGAGAGCTGGTCCGCGTCGGTGCCCCACAGCTTTTCGGTGTAGTTCAGCAGGAACAGCCGCGCGAGGGTCGGGCCGTAGCTCTGGAGGGCCATCTCCTCAAAGTCGTCGGCGTTGTTCGAGACGCGGGGAATGGACAGCTGCTCCCGGGCGATCCGAGCGAGGAGGGACAGGGGCAGTTTGCGCAGGAGGTCGTAGGGGGCCAGCGGAAAGTCGATGCGCCGCCCCCGCCAGCAGATCTGGCTTGGGGCGTCGACGCGACGCAGGTCGTCGCCGAGGAGGGCCTTCAGGTCGGCGGTCACCGCCTCGTCTTTGTCGTGGAAGCGGTGTGCACCGGTATCGTAGCGGAACGGGCCTAGCTGGAGCGTACGGGCGTTGCCGCCCACGGCATCTGCCGCCTCGAAGAGACGTACGTCGAGCCCTTGCCGACGCGCGTAGAGGCCCGTCGCGAGGCCCGCCGGACCGGCGCCCAGCACTGTGAGAGGGGTGTCCCCCACGTCAGTGTTCGTAGACATAAACGGTCACCTTGGGCCACATGCGATTGACGTGCGGATTGTGGTAGAACGTGCGGGTGCGGGTGGGCGGACGGTTCAGGAGCGACGCGTAGGTGCCCACGACCAGCGTCCGACCCTGTTCGGCGTGCCGCAGGCGGCGGACATCGGTCGAGTCTTCGATGGACAGAAACCGGGCGTCCACCCGCTGGCTCCGCAGGTACGTGTTGACGAGGGGGACAGAGGCAACCCGTGTCGGCCCGGACCGCTCCGTCTGCGACTCGACGAACTGCTTGGTCTGTGCGATGGCCGTCGGCTCCTGGTGCTGATCGACGAGCACGAGCGTGACGGCTGCGTACGCTCCGGCGGCGCACAGTACAGCGCCCCGGGTCCACCACGCCCCCCGCCGCCACAAGGCTGCCGTCCCTGCTCCGAGCACCGGCAGCAGGAGTGCCAGGAGTGGAAGCACGTGCCGACTTTTGTGCACCACATTCTGGAAGAAGAACACCCAGACCCCGTAAAGAAGCGCACAGGCCCCAATCAGCCAGACGCGTCGGCCCCGCACCCTGGTGTTTCGGCTCAGCCGCCGCGTACCTAGCGTGCCGAGGCTCAGCACGGCCATCCCCACGACGGCAGTGCTCCAGTGGCGCCCCGGCCACCAGCCCCCGAGGCCGTCGGCCCACAGGCCCTGCACCGTGCCGATGAGGCGGCGCCCGAAGTCCGACTCGGTCAGCACCGTGCCGCCGAAGTCGGTGAAGTGGCCGGTCGTCTGGCCCCACGCCACGTTGACCAGCGTCCAAAAGCCGGTGTCGAGGATCATCGGCACGAGCCACGCCGCCACGCTGACGAGGCCCGCCGCGACCAGTTGTCCCTGGCGCCGCGAACGCCAGAGCGCGACGAGTGCCGGGACGATCACGAGCGGCAGATACGAGAGCCGCAGGCCTGCGAGCAGTCCTGTGAGGAGGATGCCCCCGAGGGCGGCCGTCTCGTCGACGGACCCTTCGCCGTTCGGGAGGGCCCGAACCAGTAGGGCGAGGGCGGCAAGCGCATTGGCCGTGCCCAGCAGGTCGGGCATGTAGCGGTTCCCCATCAGCCACAACAGCGGACTGAAGAATACGGTCCCGGCCACCGCGGTGCCCTCGACCGACCGGAGCGCAACGCCCCGCAGTCGGAGGAGCGCCCACACGAGGCCCACTGTCGCAAGGCCGCCGACGATCGAAAAGCTCGTGCTAAACGAACCCGTGGGTACGTAAAACAATTCCGCCACGGCCCAGAACACGGGGTACCCCGGAAAATGCGGCTGAAGAGCCGCCACGTCGTACTCGTCCGCCACGCTGAGGGCGAAGCGAAGACTGTCGGGGTCTTCGATGTACGTGATGGTGGTGGCGAGGCGACTGCCCACGCAGGCCACGATTAGCACCCCCCACGCCACGCCCGGAAGTTCCCCATACTGCCGCCACACCCGACGCCACGAGGGCGCGGGCTCGGCGGTCGTCGATGGGGCAGCGTCGTGCGCGCTCACGAGACGGTCGGGGGCAGGGTTGGGAAACAGACACCGACGCCCCTCCCCCGCTAACGCAGAAGAGGGGCTGTTGGTGGGGCATCACTAGGAGAGGCCCCGTATGATCCGTTAGGACTACCAGTTCTCCACGTTACTGGCGTTGAAGCCGTAGGCGTCCTGGAGGATCTGCGTCGCGGCGGCGAGGTCGTCCTCGTAGTCCGACACCGTCATCTCCCCGTACGGCGGATCATTGCCGATGTCCTCGAGGATATCGTTCAGCTGCGAGTCGCTCAGCGCGCTGTTGTAGAACTGCAGGTTCCAGGCAAACGCCTTCGCCTCACCCCAGGCCCCCTCGTCGATGTCGCCCTGCTCGACTGTTTTGCCGTCGTCGAGATTGCTCAGGGCCCCCTCCAGGGAATTGATGTAATGGATCACATTCACTGCAACGACCTTCTCCCAGGCGTCAAGGGCCGTCTGGGCGTGGTCGGCGGGGTCGTTTCCGTTCTCAATGTCTTCGCGTCCTTTGACCAGTGCATCGAAGGCGCGCCGGGCGAAGTCATTGGCGTTCCCGTTGTTCTCGGCCGCGGCGGACCGCTCGATGGCGTAGGCGGCCCAGGTGTGAACGTACTCGCTCGTGAGGTCGACGGCGCCGTCGCCGTCAATGTCCTGGGCAGGACCGCTGGCCAGTCCTTCTCCGCCACCGCTGTAGTCGAGAAACGGCTCCAGGGTGCGGGGGAAGCCGAAGTAGCCAAAGGCCGCATCCCATTGCTCCGCCTGGTTTGAGGAGACGTTTCCGTCGGCGAAGTCGCTCAGGATGGCCGCGCCCTGCCCGTAGATGGGCGTGCCCAGCAGCATCTTCTCGGCAAACTGGCTCAGGACAACCCCATTTTCGGTCGTGGTCACGTCGTTTGCCCCTGCTTGCTGGAAGTAAAACGTGAGCAGTTCGTCCGTCGTCACCTGCGATCCCGGATTGGGGGAGTCGGGACTTTCCAGGTTCTGACTGCGCAGGAGCGGGGCATCGTCCGTCAGCGACGAGAGGTCCACCCCGCTCGCAATGTCGCCGTAGGTGCTTTGCTGGGTGGAGATGCCCGAGGTCGGGACCGTCTTGTCGTCGACGGCACCGGTGTACAGTTCATCGAAGACGGTTTCCGAGTTGTCCGAGGCGTTTCCGACCCGCACGCCGAGGTCGAAGGCCAGCAGGTTCGTCACCGTCTCGGCCCCGTAATTGCTGGATGGATACTCGAACGCGTCGGATCCACCATTGCCGCCATTCGGGCCGGCGCTGTCGCAGCCCGTCAGGATCAGCCCAAGGGCGAGCACTGGAAGAAGGACGGTGCAGAGGGATCGAAGCAAGGAACGTCGCATGGGAATTACCGCGTTGATGAAAAGCCCTGTGTGAGGAAGGCGCCTCGTCTCCCGGGTTTTGGGAGCGGGGCGTCTTCTGTTTAGCTTTAGAAGTCGTACTGAATCGAGAGATTGATCTGGCGGCGAGGTCCGGGGATGATGCCGGTACTCAGGTTGGCGCTCGGCTGGCTCGGGTTGGAGTGGAGCCGCGACCCGATGTAGACGTTGTCCGTCACGTTCTTGGCCGTGAGCTGCACGCTGAGGGCGTCGGAGTACTCGTAGGTCGCCCCGGCGTCGAGCACCGTGTGGGCGGGAACGGGGCCGCGCTCCCCCCGGTTGTTGGTCTGCTCTAGGTTTTCGAGGTCGGTGTAGAAGCGGCCTGTGTAGCTCAGATCCGTCGACAGGGTGAGACCGATTTCCGAGAACGTTTTCGACAGACCCACCGTGGCGGTGTGGGTGGGGGCGGCGGGTAGCTCGTTGCCGCTGATGTCTTCCGGCGTGCCGTCAATGGCGCTGGTAATAATGCCCTGCACGACCGCCGACTGGAGATAGGTGTAGGACACATCCAACGTGGGCAGGGGACCGGCGAAGGTGCCCCCTTTGACCCGGGTCCGCGCCTCCAGTCCGTAACTCTCCACCACGCCCAGGTTTTGCTGGAAGCTCGTGCGCCCGCCCACTAGGTCCTCCACGTAGAGGTAGAAGCCGGTAATTTGGAACTGACCGGCGGCCGACCGTCCGCGCACGCCAAGTTCCGAGTTCCAGCTCTTCTCGGCCTTCAGGTCGAACCCGCCGCTCGTTCCCCCGGTAGCGCTAGGCGGGTCGAAGCCCACGATGGCGAAGGTGGCGGTGGAGGGCGGCGTGTAGCCGCGGTGGATGCCCCCGAAGAGGCGGGCGTTGCTTTCGCCGAGTGTGGCTCCCAGGTCGGCGGTGCCCAGGTTCCAGTTGAAGCCAAGGCCCGGCAGGGGGACCACGCTCGTCTGGTCGCGGTACTGGCTCCCCTTGAGGCGGTTGATGCGCGACTGCTCAAACACCTCCAGCCGAAAGCCCGGCGAGAGGCGGAGCGGTCCCCACTGCATGTCCTCCAGCGCGTAGAGCGACAGGGCCCGCGTCTCGTAGACCGAGCTGCCGCCGATGATGGACACAGGTCCGGGATCGGACACGTCACCCTGGTAGAAGACCCCCTCCCGCACGCCCACCTCGTCGCTAATCTTGCGGTTGTCCTTGAACCGTTCCCAGTGCAGGCGCCCGCCCAGCTCCAGGTCCGCCTCCAGCCCGAAGAGGCTGTGCTGGATGTCCAGCGAATGCTCGACGCCGGTCACGTAGAAGGTCCGCACGTTGCCGAAGTACGGCTTATCATCAAGCGTAAGGTTCCGCTCTAAAGCGTCGCTGATGCCAACGCGCATGAGGGGACCCGGTGTATTCGGGGGCACCGGCTCGGCGTCCACGTTCGGGTCCTGGTATGCTTTGGCTTTCACGAACACGTCCTTCTCCCGCCACCACGGGCGGTGGAAGACGTTGGCGTAGAGCCGCGTCGTGCCCTGCACCTGGTCGCTGTAGCGCCGGTTGTATATAGTCCCCAGCGACGCCCGGTAAATCCGATAAAGGTCGTCGTCCTTGGGGTTGAAGTCCGGGTCGGTGCGGAAGGAATAGGGCGTGAGGCCGGTGTAGGTGGCGTTGAGACGCTCGTAGTCGGCATTCAGCTTCAGGTACAGCGACCGGCTGTCGCCGAGATTGGCCTGCACCTTGGCGGTGCCGTTGACCTGGCGGAAGTCATTGTTCTGGCGGAAACCGTCGCCGCGCTTGACGAGGAGCTGGACCTGCGGGCGCACGTCCTCGGTGCCGAAGCCGCCGAGCTCGCCGAAGGCGCTCACGTAGCCGTTCGTGCCGGGCGTTAGCTCGAGGGTGCCCCCCGGGGTGCGGCGCTGTGGCCGGCTGGTGACGTAGTTAATGACGCCAGCCATCGTCTGGGGGCCGTGCCGGATGGTGGCACTGCCCTTGATGACTTCAATCTCCTCGATGCGCTCAATGGGGGGGTTGTAGTAGAGCGGCGAGAAGACGTAGGGGGCCGGCTGGATCGGCATGCCGTCCTCCATCACGAGCACCCGCTGCGTGCGACGCGGCTGCAGGCCCCGAATGCCGACCGACATGCGGGTCTGGGTCATGCCATCGTCGGCCAGTCCGTAGACGCCGGGCACGTGCTTGAGGGCCGCCTGCGTGCCGATGGGATCCATCTGCTCCAGGGCGGCGGCGCCCACCTTTGAGGCCGCGCCCGGAATGGCCGCCCGGGCACTGCGCGTGGCTCCGGTGATTTCAAGACCGGCTAGCTCCACCGTTGCGCTCACCAGCTCCACGGTGAGGCGAGTCGTTTGTCCAGCCTGTACCTGCACGGTGCGAGTGGTCGCCACGTATCCGACGTGGCGGACCTGCAGGACCGCGGTTCCGGACGAGAGGCCGTCAATCACGAAGCGACCTTCAGCGTCGGTGGTGGTGCCGCGCGGCTGCGCGGCGGTCTCCACTCCAACTGTGGCGTCCGCGAGTGGCGCTCCAGTTTCCGCGGCCACGACACGGCCTTCTACACGCCCGGTCTTCTGCCCGAGCACGAGACCACAATTTAGACCAAATACAAAGACAGAAAGAAGAGCGAGACAAGCGGAGCGCATGCTCTGTAGTACAGTTCCAAAGCGATTCGGAGAGAGCACGCGAGGCCGATCAGAAGCGCTCTGGGTTGACGCGCTCCCGGTTCGGCGGGGCGGGGGAGGACGTCGAACTGGAATCGACAGCGCTTGACGGCGGCGCAAGGCGGTTGATGCTACTGTAACTTCCATTCCCGTCCGACGACCCGTCCGAGGGACCCAGGATAGGATCGTCCGAGCAGGCCGGGAGAACGATGAGGATGACGAGCAGTGCCCCGAGTCCGACCGCTAGGGCACGGCGAGCATACGAACGGCTCATGTGGCGGGTAGCGGGATCAGTTCTCACTTATTTAGATCACTTCTAAATAGGCAGATCCCTTTGGTTCATCAACAGTTGGGCGTCCGGACGGTGTAAAAACGAGATGAGAAAGGGTCCTCTTCACGCAATCGGTCCAGTGACGGCGACAGGAGAGGGGGGCGCCAATTCCGTACCCCACCGACATCGCCTCACCGACCAGGGCCCGAGGGAACTACGAGTCTCGCTTGAGGACCAAGGCCCCGAGCGGCGGCAGGGTCAGTTCGAGTGAGTGCGGCCGCCCGTGCTGGCCGATGGCGTCGGTGTGGACGTCGCCCGCGTTCCCCACGTTGCTCCCGCCGTACGCCTCGCTGTCGCTGTTAAGCCGCTCACGCCACACACCCTCGGTCGGTACCCCAATCCGGTAGTGCTCCCGGACGATGGGGGTGAAGTTGAGGACGAAGATCAACGACTCGTCCTCGCCGAGACGGCGGTAGGCCAGGACGCTGTTCTCGCGGTCGTCGTACGAGATCCACTCGAAGCCGTCCTCCTGGTCGTTCCAGAGGGCGGGCGCGTTCTGGTAGAGGAGGTTGAGGTCCCCGAGCCACTCCATGAGGCCCTCGTGCAGCGGCTCGTCGGTAAGCCCCCATTCCAGTTCCTGGTCGTGGTTCCACTCGTGGTACTGCCCGAACTCGCCGCCCATGAAGAGCAATTTCTTACCCGGGTGGCCGAACATGTGGGCGTAGAGAAGGCGCAGATTGGCGGCCTTCCGCCAGTCGTCGCCCGGCATCTTGCCCCAGAGCGAGTTCTTGCCATGCACCACCTCGTCGTGGGAGAGCGGGAGCGTATAGTTCTCGGAGAACGCCCAGCTGAGGGTCCACGTGAGGTCGCCGTGGTGGTACTTGCGGTGGACCGGCTCCTTGCTCACGTATTCGAGCGTGTCGTGCATCCAGCCCATGTTCCACTTGTAGAGGAAGCCGAGGCCGCCGTGCTCGGTGGGGGTGGTCACGCCGGGCCAGGCGGTCGACTCCTCCGCCAGCATGATCGCCTCCGGATACTCGTCGTACACGTGCTCGTTGGTGTCCTGGAGCAGGCTGATGGCCTCCAGGTTCTCGCGCCCGCCGTGAATGTTGGGGGCCCACTCGCCCTCCCGCGAGTAGTCGCGGTACAGCATGGAGGCCACGGCGTCGACCCGGAGGCCGTCGACGTGGTACTTGTCCATCCAGAAGAGGGCGTTGGAGAGGAGGAAGTTGCGCACGCCGTTCTTGCCGAAGTTGAACACGCGCGTCCCCCAGTCGGGATGCTCCCGCATGCGCGGGTCTTCGTACTCGAAGAGGTGGGAGCGGTCGAAGTAGGTAAGGCCCTGCGGGTCGGTGGCAAAGTGGCCGGGCACCCAGTCCATGATGACGCCGATGCCGCGCTGGTGCAGGGTGTCGATGAGGTGCATGAGCCCCTCCGGGTCGCCGTAGCGGAAGGTGGGCGCGTAGTAGCCCAGGATTTGGTAGCCCCAGGAGCCGTAGTACGGGTGCTCGGCGAGGGGCAGAAACTCGACGTGCGTGAAGCCGAGGTTCTCGACGTGGTCGGCCAGCGGCTCGGCCACCTCGCGGTAGCTCAGCGACTCGCCGTGTCCCTTGTGGCGCCAGGAGCCGAGGTGCACCTCGTAGATGGAAAGCGGCTCGTCGATCCCGCTCGGCCCCTTGCGGTGGTCCATCCAGTCGTCGTCGTTCCACGTGTAGGTGTCGAGGTCGGTGATGATGGCCGAGAGGCCCTCGTAGGTATTCTGGGCGGGTGCCTCCATCCGAAACGCGAACGGATCGGTCCGGTCCAGCCACTCGCCGTCGGCCTGGAGGTGGTACTTGTATTTCTGCCCCGGCTTCGCCCCACGGACGTATCCCTCCCAGAGCCCGCCCTCGCGCCGTTCCAGCACGTCGGCGCCGAAGGTCCAGTCGTTAAAGTCGCCCGTCACCTCTACCTGCTCGGCATTGGGGGCCCAGACGGCAAACCAGGTGCCCTGCTGGTTGGGATGCGCCCCCATCCGCTCGTAGCTGTGGGTGTGGGTGCCTTGCTTCCAGTAGTAGATGTCGTCGTCGGTGAGGTGGGGCATGGGACGGTAGGCGATGGGAGCTCGGTTGGGCGTTGAGGGGGGGTGCGTCCAAGGTTGAGCGTTGTGGGCCAGGCGAGGAGGGAGGCTATGTGTTCGGGGAGTCCGTGGGGTCCTGTGTTCCAAGGAGGCGCTGGAGCCCTCGGAGCGGGAGCCAGGCCCAGTCGGGCCGATGGTTGAGTTCGTATCGGACCTCGTACAGGGCTTTGTCGAGGAGGAAGGCCCAGAGGAACGAGTAGCGGGCGGGCGGGTCGGGCAGGAAGACGGCCTCGTTGGCCGTGTCGGCGTAGGCGTCGAGGAATGTGATCTCGACCCAGTTGAGTAGCGCATCGATCCAGGGCTGGTCGGCCGGTCCCGCGCCTGCGTGCTCCTCCCACGCCGCAAGCACAGCATACTCCAGAGACCGGAGCATGCCCGCCACGTCGCGGAGCGCGTTCTCCCGCTTCCGACGTTCGTCGAGGGGACGGGCCGGTTCGCCCTCGAAGTCGAGAATGTAGACATCTCCGTCTGCCCGGAGGAGTTGACCGAGGTGGTAGTCGCCGTGGATCCGGATGCGGTCGTAGCCGCCGCCGACGTCATCAAGGTCAGCGATGCGTTCCTTCGCCCTGGTCCAGAGCGATTCGGACGGCAGGTCCTCGGGGGTCAGGTGCGCCTGCTGGTCGAGGAAGGCACGGGTGTCTTCAATCTCGGACCGGAGGCGTTGGCCCAGCTCCGCCCCAGACTGGACGGGGGCCTCTATCGGATGGAGGTCCTTGGCCTCTGCCCGGGAGAGGGCGTGGTGCATGTCGGCGGTGCGCGCCCCGAGGGTGCGCGCGAACGGAAACATCTCCGGGGCCACGTCTTCAAGCCACCCCGGCACGGGTTGTGACTCGACCCGGTCGGCGGTCCGGTCGGGGGCACCCGGCGACTGGACCGCGATCTCGACCTGCTCCCGGGGGAAGGGAGAGTCTTTGATCCGGTCCAGGAACTGGGCCGTCGAGCCCAGGGCGTAGCTCCACGCATCGGTCTCCACATCGAGGGCCTCCTGAAAGACAGCGAGCGTGTACTGGCTGGGCTGGCGCTGGACGGTGACGGTGCCATGGAGGCGTGGGGCAAACGCGAAATCCACGCTCGTAAGATGCTCCAGCAGTTCCTTCTCGGGGTTGGGGCCCTCCTCCAGTCGCCGATAGATTTTGGCAAAGTAATCGCCGTCGATAAGGGCCGACGTGTTGCTCTGCTCGCCGGTGAGCAGCTGAATGTCTTCCGGGTCGTCGTGCTTCGCCGCCTCGGACGGTTCGGCGGTGTAAACTCCCCTGAGGGAGCGGCTCCGGCTGCCTGAGCGCCACCAGCGGAAGAGCGTAGCCCAAAACTCGGGATCAACTGTGGCGTCGTGGACGAGCCGTCGCTCGCCGGTGTTTTCCACCTCCAGCCAGGCGAGCGCCACGTGCGGATATTCGTCGAGCAGAGATGTGGATTTTTCCGCTGGAGCGGCCATGAGGGGGAGCGTGTAGAGCGAGGTGTTCTCCCCCAGGCTCACCGCGAGCACAGAGATGTAAACGGCGGGATCGCTGTTCAGGCGCACCGCGTCCTCCACGTCCACGGCTTCGATGACCTCCCCTTTCGCTCCGAACCACCGCTGCTTTTTGATAAACGCTGGCAGGAGCGATTCGAACTGCTCCGGGCCGCGGTGCTGGGCCGTGGTGGGCACAAGTAGGTTCTGGAGCCCCTCGGCTACGGGGAGGACAGGATGGGACTGATCGCTGGCCCCCACATCGGCGGGCGGGGGACCGCCGTGTCGAGTGCCTTCGCGGTGCACGTCTTCTTCGGGCATAGGCCTGAACCAGTAAACGTGAGGGGGACCGGTGGGAGAGGGGCGGTCGTCTTCGCCGATGAGAGAGCGGGGCCTGACTGAAGGGCTCGACCGGCGCCTAGCCCTGCAGTTCATCTTGGGGAGCGGAGACTCTCGTAGATCACGGCGTCGCTGTTCCACTGGGGATCCGCGAGGGAGTCGCCGGGCATACGGCAGTGTGTTCGAACGTTGATGCGTTGAACGGTGGCACGTTGGGGACGGCAAGAACGTTCAACGTTCCAACGCGCCAGCGCAGTCAAGCGTGCACGGGGCGGTCGTAGGTGGGCGGAGGGGCCTCATGGGAGCCGTCCCGGTCGAGCCGGAAAATGTGCGCAGGGGTGTCGGGGGTAAGTTTTAGGTAATGGTGGGTGCCGCGCCAAGTGTAGCGGGCGTCGTTGAGCAGGTCATGCACCCCGAAGCCCTCGTCGGAAGGGAGGCCAAAAGCCTCGGGAGACAGTACCAACTGGCCCTCGCAGGCGTTGTGGGGGTCGAGGCTCACGACCACGACGATTAAGTTGTCGGGCGTTTCCTTGCTGTAGGCAATGAGGTCCGGGTGCTGGGTCTCCAGAAATTGAATCGACCGCATTTGCTGGAGGGCGGCATTTTCCTTGCGGATTCGATTCACGCGGGTCATGAACGGCTGGAGCGACGTGGGGTCGTTCCAGTCCCAGGTCCGAATTTCGTATTTTTCGTTCTGGGCGTACTCCTCCTTGGCGTCCCGCTGCTGGTTGTCGACGTGCTCGAAGGGCGGGCCGTAGACGCCGTAGGCGCTTGACAGGGTGGCCGCGAGCACAAACCGGCTCTTGTGGGCCGGGCGGCCGCCGTGCACAAGCTCGTCGTGCAGGATGTCCGGCGTGTTGGGCCAGAAATTGGGTCGGAAGTACTCGACGGCGTCGGTGTGGAAGAGCTCCTCGCCGTATTCTTCGAGCGCCTCGGGGGTGTTGCGCCAGGTGAAGTAGGTGTACGAATTGTTGAAGCCGAGCTTGGCGAGGTGGTACATCGTCTTCGGCTTCGTAAAGGCCTCCGACAGGACAATGAGCTCGGGCGTCTCCGTGCGCAGTTCGCGCAGGCACCACTGCCAGAATGCGAACGGCTTGGTGTGCGGATTGTCGACGCGAAAGGTGGTGACGCCGTGGTCGATCCAGTGCTCAAACACGCTCTTCAGCTCCTGCCAGAGCGCCGGCCACTCCTCCGTTTCGAAGTTGATGGGGTGGACGTCCTTGTACTTCTTCGGCGGGTTTTCGGCGTAGCGGATGGAGCCGTCCGGGCGGTGGTAGAACCACTCCGGGTACTCCTCGATGTAGGGGTGATCGGGGGAGCACTGAAAGGCAATGTCGATGGCCACGTCGAGCCCCAGCTCGTCGGCCCGCTCTACGAAGCGGTCGAACGCCTCGATGCCGCCCAGCTTGGGGTGGACGCTTTTGTGCCCGCCCTTCGAGCCATCCTCCAGAACGCCGCCGATGGCCCAGGGACTCCCCGGGTCGTCCGGCCCGGCCTGCGGGGCGTCGTCTGGGCCCTTGCGATTCGTTTTGCCGATGGGATGGACGGGCGGCAGATAGACGATGTCGAAGCCCATCTCCTGGATGCGTGGCAGCCGCTCGGCGGCGTCGTCGAGCGTGGCGTGCTGGTCGTCGTCGCGGGCGGAGCGCGGAAAAAACTCGTACCAGGCGCCGCTACGGGCCCGCTTCGGGTCCACGAGCACCTCGTAGGTGGCGCTCGTCGACTGCTGATCGTGGGGGGCGTGGCGCCGCACGAGCTCCGCAATCTCATCGCCGAGGGCGGCCTGCTCGTTGCCCTGTTTGAAGGCGTCGACGTGGGCCTCCAGCAGGTCGCGGTCGTCCTCGGGGGCGTCTTCGGCGGCGTCTTCGAGGAGCGACACCCCGACCTTGAGTTCACTCTCGATCTCGGCCTGCGACTCGCCGCCCTCCACCCGACGCCGGAACTGGTCCTGCCACGTGGCAAACCGGTTGATCCAGGCCCGCACGCGGTAGAGGTAGCGCCCAACCTCCGACACCGCGAAGTCGCCCTCGTACTCATCATTCCCGACCGAGGACATGCGGGTGATATGCTCCGTATCGTCGTTTTCGTGGCGGTAGACGAGCTCGACGGACAAGGCCTCGTGGCTGTCCACAATCACGCCCGCAGTCACCACCACGTGCTCTCCCACGGCGCGCTTGATGGGCCACTGTCCGCCGTCGACGGTAGGGGACACCGACGTGATGACGACGCGGGACCACGATTTGGGCATCGTGGAGGTGCGGGACGGGGTGGGCGGTGGGGCGCTAGACGTGGACATGCGGAAGGGAGGCCGAGAATCGAGCAGAGCGGAACGCGAGGGGGAAGGGAGGGAGGGCTTCACAGGTGCCGGGGGCGGGCGGGCGAACTGTCCTGCAGTACACGCTACACACTAGGGAACAGAAATCCCAACGTAGCTGTGATTCGGTGGGCGCATTTCGTCGTGCGGACAACGGCCCGTTTTTTGCGCGACATGACAACTGCGATCGGGCCTGTGTCCGTGTGTCTTCTCACAGTAAGCGTTCGTCTATGAGTACATCTCCCCCCTCTTCGTCCACGAACGAGGATCAGATTGGAAATGGTCTCCATGTTCGCCCGGGCAAGCCCTACCCGCGAGGGGCCACGTGGGATGGCATTGGAGTGAACTTTGCGCTGCACAGTGCCCACGCCGAACGGGTGGAACTCCTGCTGTTCGACGACGCCGAGGACGCAGAGCCGGGCGCTACGTTTGAGTTGCCGGAGCAAACGGGCCCCATCTGGCACGGCTACGTGATGAACCTGCGCCCCGGTCAGCTCTACGGCTACCGCGTCCACGGCCCCTACGATCCGGAGAACGGGCACCGGTTCAACCCCAACAAGGTGCTGCTCGACCCCTACGCCAAGGCCATCGGGCGCCCCCTGCGCTGGGACGACAGCCTCTTCGGGTACGACGTCGACGACGAAGAGAGGAAGGACCTCTCGTTCGATTCCCAGGACAGTGCGCCCTACGCCCCCCTCGGGGCGGTGGTGGAGGAGACCTTTGCCTGGGGCAATGACCAGTCGCCCGAGATTCCGTGGGAGGACACCATTATCTATGAGACCCACGTGAAGGGGATGACTGAGCAGCACCCCGAGGTGCCCGAGGCCCAACAGGGAACGTACCTGGGGCTCGCGTGCGAGCCGATCATCGACCACCTGAAAAACCTGGGCGTCACCACAGTGCAGCTGCTGCCCGTGCACGCCAAGATGCACCGCCGGGAACTGCTGGAAAAGGGCCTCCGCAACTACTGGGGCTACAATTCGCTGTCCTACTTCGCGCCGGAGCCGGAGTACGCGGCCAACGGGCCCGCGAGCGCCGTGCGCGATTTCAAGATGATGGTCCGTGCCCTCCACGATGCGGGCCTGGAGGTCATCATCGACGTGGTGTACAACCACACCTGCGAGGGAAGCCACCTCGGCCCCACCCTTTCGTGGCGGGGCGTCGACAACCGCACCTACTACAAGCTCAACCCCGACGACGAGCGCTACTACATGGACTACACGGGGACCGGCAACACGCTCGATCCGGGGGACTCCTACGTCCTGCAGATGATTATGGACAGCCTGCGCTACTGGGTCACCGAGATGCACGTCGACGGCTTTCGGTTCGATCTCGCCTCGGCCCTGGCCCGGGAGCTTTACGACGTGGACATGCTCGCGTCCTTCTTCAAAGTGGTGCAGCAAGACCCCGTGCTGAGCCAGGTCAAGCTCATCGCCGAGCCCTGGGACGTGGGGCCGGGCGGCTACCAGGTGGGCTCCTTTCCGTGGCAGTGGGCCGAGTGGAACGGGCGCTACCGCGACGCCATCCGCCGCTTTTGGCGCGGCGACCGCGGTCTCAACGGCGAGGTGGCCACCCGCATTGCCGGCTCCAGCGACCTCTACGAGCGCTCCGGCCGCCGCCCCTTCGCCTCCGTCAACTTCGTGACGGCCCACGACGGCTTTACGCTGCAGGACCTTGTCAGCTACGAGGAGAAGCACAACGAGGAAAACAAGGAGGGCAACGAGGACGGCCACGACGAGAACTACTCCACGAACTGCGGGGTGGAGGGGCCGACCGACGACCCGTCCGTCATCGAATGTCGGGAGCGGCGCAAGCGGAGCCTGATGGCCACCCTGTTGCTGTCGCAGGGCGTCCCCATGATTCTGGGGGGCGATGAGCTGTCCCGCACCCGCCGGGGCAACAACAACCCCTACTGCCAAGACAACGAGATTAGCTGGTACGATTGGGAGCTCAACGAGCGGGAGGAGAAGTTCCTGGCGTTTGTGCAGCGGCTCACCAAGTTTCGGAAGGAGCATCCGAGCTTTCGACGGCGGCACTTCCTGGACCCGGCCGACGAGTCGGATGGCACGGGCGATGTGCTCTGGTGGCACCCCGACGGTCGCGAGATGACGAACGACGACTGGCACGACGACGACCTACGGGCCTTTGGCTACCTGCTCCGCGGCCTCGATCTGGCGCCCGACGTGCAGGGGCGTCCCCGACGCGACGACTCGTTCCTGGTGCTCATGAATCAGGGCGACGCGCCCGTTGAAATTGAGCTTCCTACGGAGACCAACGAGCTCGAGGACGTGCACTGCGCGGCCTGGCACATCGTGTCCGAATTGGCTGGAGACCTCAATGGCGCCGGGCCGTTCGATCCAGGGGGCGTGCTGACCCTCCGGCCCCATCGGGTGCTGGCCCTGCGGGCGGAGCGGTAAAGATCGGGGGAGGAAGGGGAGAGGTGTGGACGTGTGGAGAGCGGGAAGGCGCTTGCATTTTGACGAGATCCCCTCGCTCACGGGGCAGCAGCTCGCTTGTGATCTCCAGTCGATCGGTCGTTGTCGGGAGTGTCGAGTGGGCTCGTCGCGCCCGCGCCACTCTGCTCCAGGACGTGGACGGAATGGATGATGGTGCGCAGCCGCTCATGCCCGAGCAGCTTCCGGGTGGTGCGCACGTCGGTGCCACTGGCCGGCAGATGCGTGGCGAACGAGTGCCGCAGTCTAAAACTACTTCCTCAATTCGATCAGGGCCAAGTAGATGCCGCTCAATTCTTTAGCACAGTCCGACTCGTGCTGAGCCTTCACCTTCTTCAAACGACGTCGGGGCAGGCCGTAGAGGTGCTCCGGCAGGCACGTCGTCTGGTCCGTGCCGCCCTTTCCCGTCCAGCACACAGATGCAGGGCTGGTCGAAATCGAGCTCCTTGATCCGAGGGCGGAGGATCTCCGACGTCCGCGACTATTCTTACGAAGGTGTCGAGAGTAGGGGCCATCACAGAAGGAGAGGCCACCGCTCGGCTCGTGACGATTCGTCAAGGTCGTACCGACTTCGTGCCACCGTGGCCGCCCCCACGACCCCTGCGTGGGCGTTCAACTCGGAGGGAACGACCTTAAGCCCCCGGGTTGCCACCTGGAGGCCCCTCTCTTTGACGATGCGGTGTGCCTCATCTACGTAGGACGGATGGCCCTCAATCACCCCGCCCCCGAGCACCACGCGGCGTGGATTGAAGGCATTCACTACACCGACCAGTCCGAGCCCGAGATACTCCGCCGTCGTGTTGACGATGCGGGTTGCCAACGGATCGCCCTGTTCGGAAACGGTGTGAACGGTCCGGCCCGTAATGTTGTCGATCCTCCCGGCCTGATCGATCAGGGCCGCCCCCATGTCCGGGTCGGTGCGCGCGGCTTCTCGAGCGCGCTCGGCGATGGCCCATCCGCCCGCATAGGCTTCCCAGCAGCCCCGATTCGGGCAGCGGCAGGAGCGGCCGTAGGGCATGAGCGACGTGTGTCCGAGCTCCCCAGCGAGGCCACGGTCTCCGTTCAGCACGTGCCCGTCGCTCACGACTCCGCCTCCGATGCCGGTTCCCACGAACACCACGACGAGGTTGTCGATGCCCTGCCCCGCGCCGTGCTGCCAGACGCCCCAGGTGATGGCCCGGACATCGTTGGCAATGGCTACGGGCAGCCCAAGAGCGTCCTCGAGACGCTTCTGAAGAGCAACGTTCTGCCAGCCCAGGTTCGGAGCCGTGCGCACGACCCCCTTTTCCGAGTCCACCTGCCCGGCCACCCCGACGCCCGCCGCAGCGGCCTGTTCGGGGGCCCGGGACATGCATTCCATGACACAGTCCACAATGTCATTAATGACCCGGTCGGCCCCCTGATCGGCGTTTGTGGGATGGCGGTGAGACGTACGGACGGTTCCGGAGGGATCAACGAGGGCAGACTCTACCTTCGTCCCGCCGATGTCAATGCCTAAGGTTTGTGTTGAGGGCATGGTACAGAAACGGATGGGAGAGAACTAGCAAGCATAACCGCTACTGGGAGCCACCGCGAGCTGCGCGGCGGAGAGCATCAATGCCTTCGGCCCGCACGACGAGAAGCTGGGTCGGGCCCGAGCCGGCTTGCAGAATAACGGCCTCTTGGTCGTGTAGACAGGTGCGAACCGCCGACTCGGACAGTCCCAGGCGATCGGCGAACTGCTGTACGGTGCCCATGGTCGTGCCGTCCTCGCGAATCAGAAGCCCAACACGGGGCGGGAAGCGGGTGGGAGGCATGGTTGGTCTACGTCGAATTGAGCAGGAACGGAGAACGGCCGGCTACGGCGCCGTCTCGGACGCACACTCCAGGAGGGCATCCACGCCCTCAGCACCAACGATGAGCACGCGGTCATCGTCCGTGCGGGTGGGCAAAACGACAGGAGACGCCTCACTTTTTTGGAGGCACGACCACACCTTCGGCGCGGGGAGGTCCAGGCGTCTAGCGAACTGCTGCGCCGTGCCGATTGCCTCGCCATCTTCGGCGAGTTGGAATTGGACGCGAGTCGCATTCATCGTCGGTTGCATGGACGTTTTGGGACTCAATGGCTCAGACATCTGACAATGGAGGGTTGGAGGTAGGGAGTGGAGAGCGTGGGGGCTGGAGACCAACGGTTACGCCATCATCTGATAAGCGTGGTCGAGGCGGGACTCAAGAACCTCGCGCAACGCCTTACGGGCCCGGTGCAGGCGAACCCGAACGTTGACCCGAGTGAGCCCGAGTTCCTCCGCCACCTCCTTCGTCGACAGTTCTTCGAGGTCCCGAAGTCGGATGATCTCGCGGTAGGACTCGGACAGTTCCCCCATTGCTTCGTAGAGGAAGCTGTTCTCCTGGTCGCGCTCCGCGCCCTCCGCGGGGGAGCGGTACGACGACGGAGGAGGGCCGTCGCTCGTCGTCACACGGACGTGTTCGAGGGTGTCCTCCTCCAGGCAGCTGTGTCGCTGGTCCTTGCGGTAGCGCGCAAGAGCAACATTCTTCGCAATACTGTGGAGCCATGTCGTGATCTTCGAATCCCCTCGAAAGTTCGGTAGGCTGCGCAGGGCCTGGAAGAAGGTTTCCTGTACCAGGTCACGCGCAACCCTCTGGTCGTCGGAATACCGGCGGAGTACGCCTTCGATGTAGTCGCGATGGCCGTAGATCCACCGCTGGACGGCCTCCGGGTCGCGATTGCGGAGGGCCTGCAGCTCGGCCTCACTGAGGGTGGCATCATGGGGCGGGTCGTCACTGGGGGCAGAAGCGGTCTCGGGCATTGTGAGGGTCGAACAGCAAGTGTGTAGTACGACGAAGAAGGACGCCGGCGATGCCTCCTCCGGCGCTCTACATACACTCCCAAGACCGTGCCAGGCTTTCTGGTCCACCTCCCTTTTTCCTGTAAACCACTGAAAACTATCAGCATACGTCGAAAAAAGAGATTGCCTCGGCACCTCCCGTATGACGGTATATCGGCACAGCGTCGATATGTCGACACTCCAGGGCAACGCCATGGCGCGGTTCGGGGAAGGACATGCCTCCATCCCGTGTTTGCCTCCGCGGAACTCTCCGCTCTTCCTTCAGGGCGGCCCTCCCCAGCACGAATCTCGACGCGTTCTTCCCCGCACGCCAGTGGCTCCGAGCGAGAACGGCTTGTAGCGCCGACCGGGCTTGTCGCCTCAGCGATCAGTTTGTGTACCTAGGACAGCCCGATTGCCAGCGGAAAGCCCAGCAGCAGAAGCGGCGTGCTGAGCCGAACGGTCCAGGATGGCAGCCGGGGTGTGGGCTGCAGAACGTCCGCGGCCTGCAGCATGACAAATCCGGTCGTTCCGGAGGCCACTGCCACGCGAGTCACCTGTCAGCGGCGAAGCTCCTGGGCGAGCGCCTGGATCTGAGCCCTGAGCTGCTTCATGGCGCCTGGCCAACCCCGTGCCACGTGCGCGAAGGGACATAAAGACACGGCAGGAGCTGCGCCGCGGAAATGACCAACCGGTCCGCAGCCCGCTCTCGTCTGCACGGCGGGCGCTGGGTCCCCTTCCCCGACCTCTCTCGCCCTCAGGTCCTCTCCTCCGTCCTCCATTTCCACCTGCCTGTCTCGTACGGCGTCTGTAACGGATTGTGAACCGGAGCAACGTAGGGTTCGCTCTACACCTCGACGTCCTCATTCCCTTCGTGCCTAGCTCTTCGTTCTCGACGATGCAGGGGGCTGGATGGATCTTGTCAGATGGCAATCTTTTCTTTAAAATTGCCACCAAGCCACACATCCATACCGAAGAAAAAGGCCCCATGGACACGCGAGAGAATGCAGAGCCAACGTCGACGCAGGATCCGGCCGACACGATTCCGCTCGGGTTCGGCGGGGTCGATGCCAGCGTCGGCGACCACATTGCTCACTTCTTCCGCGGGGACGACCAGCGCTTTTCGGTGCTCGGGCCGTATATCGAGTCGGGGCTGCGCCGGGGCGACCGGTGCGTGTTTATCTCGCGGCCCGACGTCGGAGAGCAACTGTGCGACTGGCTGACGGGTCGGGAGGTCGACGTCGACGACGCCCGATCGGCGGATCGGCTCATCCTACACCCTGGGGAGGCGACCGAGGAGGACATGAAGCGCCTCGCCGACCGGATCGACGCGGAGGCGCAGGCGGACGACGAGCCGTTCGTCCGGTGGTCGGGGGACGGGGAATGGGCCCTGGAGCAGGACATCACCGTCTGCGAGATGCTGCGCTGGGAGGCCCTCTACGACGAACACTCCGCCGACTGGCGCATGCTGGCGCTGTGCCAGTTCGACCTCACGGTCTTCGAGAGTGACGTCATCATGGACGCCCTCCGCACCCATCCGTACTGCGTGATGGGCGACGTGGTAGTGCCGAACCCGTTCCACGAGTCCCCCGAGGCGGTGCGGGCGGAGCTGACCGCGGAGGGATAGTCCTCATTGGCTGATCGCAATCGACCTCATCATGGAGCTTTCCCACCGCACATCGGACCTGGATCCCTCCTCGGTCCTCGGGTTTGGGTCGGCCCTAGCGCTGCTCGACTCCACCGAGGAGGTGGCCCGCCTCCTCACGGGTGCCCTGCGCTCGATGGGCCTCGCGGACCTGCAGGCGGTCGTGATGGAAAGGGGCCCCGACGACGACCCGCGCGTGTTCGGGAGCGTCGGGCCCCATCCGCTTCCCGACTCGGTCGTCGACGCGCTGTGCCGGGAGGAAGAAATCCTGGCCCCTGGAACGGGGTCGGGGACCGGAAGCCCGTCCCACCGCCGGATCGAGGTGCCCGACGACGGACCCCTCGCCGGGCAGGGCATCGACCGCCTCGCCCTCGTGCGGCTGGGCACGCTCGACCACGACTTCGGCGTGGCCGTGGCGGGGCTGGCCGCGGATACCACCCACACGCCCCTGCAGGTCTCCTCGCTGCAGATGATGGCGGCCCAGGCGTCGATGGCGCTGCACCGGATTGAGCTCGACCGGACGCGGGCGGCCCAGGAGCAGGCCCTCCGCGAAAGCGAGGACCGGTACCGGGAGCTCTACGAGAGCGCGCCGGTCGCCTACCTGTCCGCCACGTCCGAGGGCGAGATCCGCATGGCCAACCGGCGGGCCACCGAGCTCTTCGACGCCGCGGAAGCGACCCTCGTTGGCCGCTCGATTCTCGACTTCTGCGCGGAGACCCCGGAGGGCCGGCAGGCGGCCCAGCGGCTGGAGCAACGTCTTCGGAGCGGAGAGCCGGTGCGCGACGACGAGGTGGAGCTGTGTCTGGCTAGCGGGGAGCGGATCTGGGTGAGCCTCACGATGCGTCCCGTCGATGAAGCCGGGGACGACGGAGCCGAACGTCTCGTTATGATGGTCGACGTCACCGAGCGGCGCCGCATGGAGACGGCCCTCCGCGAGGCCCGCGACGAACTGGAGACCCGCGTGGAGGAGCGGACCGCCGAGCTTGAGCGCACCAACGAACGGCTCGAACAGCAAACCCAGCGTCTGAAAGCCCTTCGCGACATCGATCAGGCCATTTTGGCCGCGGGATCTCCGAAAGAAATCGCCACGGCCACGCTCCGGCGCACCCACGAGATTGTGCCCTTCCACCGCGCCAGCGTGTCGGTCATTGAGTGGGACAAAGACCGCGCACGCGTCCTCGCCACCCGGCAGGAGGGAGAATTCTTGGGCAGCGGCACGACCATCCCGCTCGACGAGTTTTACCTGACCGAGGCCCTGCGGGCCGGCGAGACAGAGGTGATTCCCGACCTTGCGGCCGAGCCCCAGTCCGGCACCGCGGCCAAAGTGCGCGACCTTGGCGTTCGGGCGGTCCTTGCCCTCCCAATGATGGCCGAGGGCGAGCTCATCGGTCTCCTGCAGATCGGTCGGGCGCGTCCGGAGGCCTTCGAGCAAGTGGAACAGCGTGCGGGCAAGGAGCTGGCCGATCATCTCGCCGTTGCCCTCCGCCAGGCCCGCCTGAGGGAGCGGGTAGAGACGCGCACCGCCGACCTTGAGGAGGTGAACGACCGCCTCTCCCACCGCACCCAGCGACTGCAAACCCTCCGGGACATCGATCAGGCGATCCTGGCCGCCGAGTCGCCGGAGGAGATTGCGGCGGAGGCCATCCAGCGCGTCCGCGACATCCTGCCGTACCGGAGCGCAACCGTAACCGTCACGGACTGGGACGCCGGGACGGCCCGCGTGCTGGCGGCCCAGGACAACGTCCTGGAGGCTCCTACGACCCTGCCGCTCCGTGAGGTCTACCTCAGCGACAATTTGCGGGCGGGGAACACCGAGGTGATCTCCGACGAGGCGTACGAGCCTGTGCCGGAGGCGGAGGACCGCATACGCACGATGGGCCTCCGGTCCGTCCTCTGCGTCCCGATGGTCATCGAGGACGAGGTAATCGGGGTCGTCCATGTCGGACGGACCGAGGCCGACGCCTTCACCGACAAGGACTGGCGGGTGGGGCGCGAGCTGGCCGACCACATGGCCATTGCCCTCCGGCAGAGCCAGCTCCTGGAGGAGGTGCAGGAGCAGCGGGAGCGGCTCGAGGAGCGGGTGCAGGAGCGGACCGCCGAACTGGAGTCGTTTACCTACTCGGTCTCGCACGACCTGCGCACGCCGCTGCGGGCCATCGATGGCTACACGCGCATCCTGCGGGAGGAGCACGCCGACCAGCTGGGAGAGGAGGGCCGGCGCCTCCTGAACGTCGTCTATGACAGTGCCCAGAAGATGGGGGACCTTATCGACGACTTGCTCACCCTCTCCCGCCTTGGCCGCCGCGAGATGAACCGCATGCCCATCGACATGGAGGCCCTCGTCCAGGAGGCCTACGATGACCTGTGCCGGGCGCGATCGATGGAGCACGTGACGTTTGAACTCGGGGCCCTCCCCGATGCCCCGGGCGACCGGTCCATGATTCGTCACGCGCTGACCAACCTGTTGTCCAACGCCGTCAAGTTTACGCAGACCGTGGACGCTCCCCGGATCGAGGTCCGTGGCGAGCTGCGCGATGGGGAGTGCGTGTACGTCGTGCGCGACAACGGGGTCGGCCTCGATCCCGACGAGGCGGAGGGCCTCTTCGGCGTCTTTCAACGAGGGCCCGAGGCGGAGGAGTTCGAGGGCACCGGGGTGGGGTTGGCCATCGTCGAACGGATTCTTCGGCGTCACGACGGCCGGGTGTGGGCCGAGGGAGCCGAGGGCGAGGGCGCGTCTTTTTTCTTCGCGCTCCCACGCTCCGGCGCCGAGAGCGTGTAAGATCCGATCGCGGTTTGTGCCAGACGCGAGGCGTCGATGTGCGCTGCTCCGCTGCCCCCACTGCCGGAAACGAAAGAGTCACTTGTTGCGCGTTCAGTAGAGATTCAAAACGATGATCCGGGAGGAGCCGACGGATCTTTGCCCCCGACGCAGATGCCCGGTGTCCTCCAGGCCGATTGATGGTCGACCTAATCGTATTCTCCATTGTCCCCCTGACGGCCCTCCTCGGGAGTGCCGTCTACACGCTCGCGGCGACGTACCGGCTCCGGGACTGGCGTCCGGTGCTGTTCGTGGGCGTGCTCGTGCTGATGGCCATTCATCAGGGGAACGAGGTCCTCGTGTTCGCCGAGCACGGGCCGGAGCGCGCCCTGTCGGCGTTCGGCGAGTACCCCGAGACCACTGCCAATCTCCTCGCAAGTGCCGCCACGGTGCTGTTGTTGCGGTTCGTCATGCGGGAGCGGGACCTGGCCGAGCGGCTCCGGAACCTGACGGGCCAGCTCGAGGAGCGGGTGCGGGAGCGGACCGCCGAGCTGGAGTCGTTTGCCTACTCGGTCTCGCACGACCTGCGCACGCCGCTCCGCGCCATCGACGGATACGCGCAGCTCCTGCGCGAACGCCACGCCCATCAGCTCGACGACGAGGGCCAGCGCCTCCTGGACGTCGTCCGCGAGCACACCCAGAAGATGGGCACCCTCATCGACGATTTGCTCACCCTCTCCCGCATCGGCCGCCGCGACATGCAGGAGACGCCCCTCGATATGAACGAGCTCGCCCGAGAGGCCTTCGACGACCTGTGCCGGGCGAACGGGCACGCCGGCGACGTGGCGTTTGACCTCCACCCCCTTCCCGACGCCGTCGGCGATCCCTCCATGATGCGCCAGGTCATGCAGAACCTGCTGTCCAACGCCGTCAAGTTCACCCAAAACGAGGAAGCGCCCCGCATCGCGGTGCGCGGCGACGAGCAGGACGGGGAGGCCGTCTTCTCTGTGCAGGACAACGGGGTGGGGTTCGACATGGACTACGCCGACAAGCTCTTCGGCGTCTTCGAGCGCCTGCACGACGAGGATGATTTTGACGGCACGGGAGTGGGACTGGCGATTGTCGATCGCGTTGTTCGCCGGCACAACGGCCGGGTGTGGGCCGAGAGCAAAAAGGGGGAGGGGACCACGGTTTATTTTTCGCTTCCGTACGCCAACGACACGAATGATTAGCGCGACTGCGACCCAGCACGTAGACCTTCTTCTGGTGGAGGACCAGCCGTCCGACGCCGAGCTTGCCCTCCGTGCGCTTCGGGACCTCGACCTCGGCACGCGGATGCACGTGATCGAGGACGGGGCGGAGGCGCTCGACTTCATCTTCGGGCGCGAGGCCCACGCCGATCGCAGCGTCGAGGACGCACCGGGAGTGATCTTGCTGGACCTGAAGCTGCCCAAGGTGAGCGGGCACGAGGTGCTCCGGGCCCTTAAGTCCGACGACCGGACGGCCCACATCCCGGTCGTGGTGCTCACCTCGTCGGGAGAGGCCAGTGACGTGGAACGGTGCTACGCCCTCGGGGCCAACAGCTACGTCGTGAAGCCCGTAGACTTCAACGAGTTTACGGAGGCGGTGCAGCGCATCGGGATGTACTGGCTCCAGATGAACGAGGCCTCGATGTCGTGATGCGTGAGGAGTGATGCGTGAGGAGTGATACGTGAGGGGTGATGCGTGAGAGGGGAGAAGGAGAACGTCACGGTTCACGCATCACGCCTCGCTCCCCAGGCAGTTCGAAACTGTATGTCGAATTCCGTCACACTCCATGTCGACCGACGACTTGCTTCACATTTTGATGCTCGAGGACGTGGCCACCGACGCCGAGCTTGTGCAGCGCGAACTGGAGCGGGACGGGCTCACGTTCGAGGCGCGGCGCGTCACGACCCGGGACGCATTCGTCCAGGCCCTCGATACGTTCGATCCCGACATCGTCCTGGCCGACTACTCGTTGCCCAGCTTCGACGGCATGGCGGCCCTCGAACTGGTCCAGGAGGAGCGTCCCCACCTGCCTGTCGTGTTCGTGTCCGGCGCCATCGGGGAGGAGCGCGCCATCGAGACGCTCAAGCAGGGGGCCACGGACTACGTCCTGAAGGACAAACTCTCGCGCCTGGGGCCGGCCGTGCGCCGGGCCCTGCGCGAGGCCGAGGAGCGCCGCGCCCGCCGGGAGGCCGAAGCAGCGCTCCGCCGCGCCCACGACGAGCTGGAGCAGAAGGTCGAAGAGCGCACCGCGGAGCTCAAAGAGACCAACGAGGCGCTGAAAGAGGAGATTGCCGAGCGCAAGCGCGCCGAGCGTGCCCTCCGGGAAAGCCGGGAGCGGCTCACCCGAATCATCGACTCGGCGATCGACGCCATCATCAGCATCGACGCGGAGCTGGAGATCCACCTCTTCAATGCCGCCGCCGAGGACATCTTTCGGTGCCCGACCGAGGAGGCCGAGTGCTCCTCGCTCGACGCGTTCCTGACGGACCCGTTCGAGGCCCTGATCCGTCGCCACATCGAGGCGCATCAGACGGCTGCCGCCGAGAAGGCCGGGACGCCCGAGGCGGACGGCCGGTACCTGGCGGCCCCGGAGGGCCTGGAGGCCCGGCGGGCCACCGGCGAAACGTTTCCCGTCGAGGCCACCCTCTGCCCCGTGCAGCTGCCGGACGAAGACCGATACCTGCTCATCCTCCGCGATGTCGACGAGTTGAAACAGGCCGAAGCGGAGGTGGCCCAGCTCGAATCCGAGCGGTCGTACCTGCAGGAGGAGCTCAAAAGCGAGTACAACTTCGACGAGATCGTCGGCGTGTCGGCGCCCATGCAGGCGGTGTTCGACGCCATCGACCAGGTGGCCGACACCGAGACCACCGTCCTCGTGACCGGCGAGACCGGCACCGGCAAGGAGCTGGTGGCCCGCGCGCTCCACGACCGCAGCGCCCGCGCCGACCAGGTGTTCGTCAAGGTCAACTGCGCGGCCCTCTCCACCGATCTCATCGAAAGTGAGATCTTTGGCCACGAGAAGGGGGCCTTCACCGGCGCCACCGAGCAGCGTGAGGGACGCTTCGAACTGGCGGACGGCGGGACCATTTTCCTCGACGAAATCGGCGAACTGCCCCTCGACACCCAGGCCAAGCTCCTGCGGGTTCTCCAGCACCAGGAGTTCGAGCGTGTCGGCGGCAGCGAGACGATTGAGGTGGATACCCGCATCCTGGCGGCCACGAACCGGGACCTGGAAGCGGCGGTCGATGAGGGGCAGTTCCGGTCCGACCTCTACTACCGGCTCAACATCTTCCCCATCGAGCTGCCGCCCCTTCGGGAGCGCAAGGAGGACATTCCGCTGCTGGCGGAGCACTTCTGCGAGATGTACGCGTCCCGTACCGGCAAGGACATCGAGGGCCTGAGCGCGAACGCGATGACGGTCCTGGAGGGGTACGACTGGCCCGGCAACGTGCGCGAGCTGGCCAACATCATCGAGCGGGCCGTGATCCTCACCCGCGACCGCCGCATCCGGGCCGAGCATCTGTCGATCAGCGACTCGTCGGGGTCAGACGGAACAGGGTCGTTCGAGACGCTGGAAGAGGTGCAGCGCCGCCACGTCGAACGGGCCCTGGAGCAGACCGGCGGCGTGGTGGGGGGCGAGGAGGGCGCCGCGCAACTCCTTGGCGTGAAGCGAACCACCCTCCACTCGCGCATGGATCGGTTGGGCATCGAGCCGAGCGAGTATCGGGTGTAGCGCGGGGACTCACCTGGGCGCACCACGTTGTGGAGAGGAACGCCGGCTCCGTCCTGCCGCAGGTCGTTCCTCCGTCGCCCCTCCCCGGAGCCCGCCAAACTAGCCGGATCGCAGTCCGAGTCTCTGAATGAGTTCGATGCTCGTCGCCGTGCCCCGACACGACCGCGGATCACGAACGATGCACCGTCGCAGTTCATCCGCAAGGGAGAATTCGGGGCCTGAGGCCCGTGACGGCCATTCCGGACGGCGGTTCGCCGTCCGCCGTCGTCGCGGCGAAGGCCGTTGTGGCTGGGCCACATTGCGAGCGAGGAGGCATGCCTTCGCATGCGCCCTGCTTGCGGCCCTGCTCCTCTGGGGGTGCGGGTCGTCCCAGTCGCCGGGGCCCTCGCCCGCCGACCGCTCCGATTCGAGTCGGGAGGTTGCGCCCCAGCCGCTTCCCCTGGCGGCTCCGTTGAACCGTCCCGACATCGAGATCTCCGGTCTCACCTGGCACGGAGACACGCTCGTGGTGCTTCCCCAGTATCCGTCCCGGGCCGCTGGGGAGGACACACGTCGGGTGTACGGGCTGCCCCGCTCGGCCCTCCGCGAGGCGGTGGCCGACTCGCCGACTGCCCCGCTCGATCCGATCCCCGTTCCACTGACAGCCCCCGGCATCAGTGAACACGCGGCGGCCTACGAAGGGTGCGAGGCCATCGCCGTCAACGACCGTCGGGTCTACCTCCTGGTCGAGGGGAAAGCCGAGGCACAAGGCATGGAGGGGCACCTGCTACGGGGCCGCGCCGCCCCAGACCTTCGGCGGATTCGCGTGCAAGGGGCGGAGGCCCAACCCCTTCCACACCAGGTCCGGCTTCCCAACATGTCTTACGAAAGTCTGGTGGTCCGGGGGGATACCGTGATCGCCATCTTCGAGGCCAACGGGGCCCGCATCAACGCCTCGCCGCGGGCCTACCGGTTTACCCCGGCACTGCGGGCGCTCGGGGGTGTCCCGTTCCCCACGCTGGAGTACCGCGTCACCGACGCGACCGCGCTCGACGAGGAGGGACAGTTCTGGGTCCTCAACTACTTCTACCCCGGCGACCGCGACATCCTCCGCCCAGCCCCGGACTCCCTGGCGCTCCGCCACGGGCAGGGCGCCACCCACCGGACCTCCGAGATTGTGGAGCGCCTCGTGCAGTATCGGTACACCGATCGGGGCATCCGCCGCACCGACCGGGCCCCGATCTGGGTCGAGTTGAACGACGGCACCCCCCGAAACTGGGAGGGCGTCGTCCGCTTCGACGACGGCTTTCTCGTGGCGACCGACCGGTTCCCCCGCACGATTCTGGCCTATCTCCCGGCGTCCCCGCAGTGAGCGGGGCAGAACGGGCGGTCCCGTAACGGCTCCCCGCTGGTGCAAAACAATCATAGCGGGGACCTGTCGTCTCCATCGTTCGGCGCTGTCGCACGCACGAGGAGCCCAGCCCAATGGAGCATGCAAGCCAAACAAACGGAACCGCCTCCGAACCCTCCACCCCCTCGTCCACCCGGCCCACCGTCGTCATCATCGGGGCGGGATTTGCGGGCGTCGAGGCGGCCCAGGGGCTGAAGGGAGCGCCCGTCGACGTGATGCTGGTGGACCGGAACAACTACCACAAGTTTCAGCCCCTGCTCTACCAGATCGCCACCGCGGGGCTCACCTCGGGCAACGTGACGACGCCCGTACGGGACCTCCTGCGGGGGCAGGACAACGCCCGGTTTCGGCGGGCCAACGTCGTGGACGTCGACCCCGACGAGCAGCGCATCTACGCGGAGGGCGGGGCCTCCATGGCGTACGACTCCCTGATTCTCGCCGCCGGGGCCGTCACCAACTACGTCGACCTGGAGGGCGTGCGCGAGTACGCCTTTCCGCTCAAGGACATCCCCGACGCCCTCAACCTCCGCAACCACGTGCTGGAGCGCTTCGAGGAGGCGGACTGCAACATGGCCCTCCGCGGCTCGTGCGCGCTCGACGCCGTCATTGTGGGGGGCGGCCCGACGGGTGTGGAGACGGCGGCCATGCTCGCCGAGCTGTTCCGCGAGACGATGTGCCGCGACTTCGACTGGGTGGAGCCGGGCACCGCACAGGTGCACCTCCTCGACCGCGGGACCGATCTCATGTCGGCCTACTCTCCCTCCCTCCGCGACTACACGCGGCAGTCGCTCGAGGAGCGGGGCGTGAACGTCGAGCTGGAGACGTCCGTGACGAAAGTCACCGAGCAAGGCGTGCACACCGACGATGGCTTTCTGGAGGCGGGCACGACCGTATGGGCGGCGGGCGTGCGGGCCCATCCGCTCGCGGAGACGTTTGCCGAGGCCCTGGGCGTGGACCTCGGACCCGGCGGACGACTTCCGGTCACCCGGTCCCTG
>NZ_JBDGQQ010000032.1:0-10567 GCF_042218895.1 Salinibacter sp.
TAGAGCGCTGGAATCGCACTCCAGAGGTCCTGGGTTCGAATCCCAGTGGCTCCACGTTCCCCGCTCCACAGATCGTGTGGGCGGGGATTCGTAATTGTGTGGAGAGCCCCCCTCTCTCCGGTGGTATTCTGACCGGGACCCGTGCCGACAGGATCATTCCGCCGCGCCCAGATTCAGGAAACCGGACGGGTCCATACGTAAATGAGTGCAGTGGGGGCTGGCCGCGCGTAGCGCGTCGTTCCGTTGAGGGTCTGGATGCGAAGCGAGTCTGGGCCGGGCACCACCACGGAGCGGTTGTCGAGCCAACCCCACACCGCTCCCTCCACAGGGCCGAGGCGCCGCGTCTGGCCCTGAAGCCGCACGGCGGCTCGTAGTCCATCGGCCGTTCGCAGAGCGAAAGCAAGACGGTCCCCCGAGGGCGACCACCGAGGGAAGACTTGGTCGGCGGTCGTCTGTGAAGGAGGGACCAGAAAGATGGGACGGTTTCCGTCGTGGACCACGATCTGGCGGTGGGGAGAGTCCTCGGTCTCCATGTCAAAGGCGAGTTCTGACCCGTTGGGGCCCCAGCGAAGGTGACGAACCTGACGTTCGTCTCCGAAGAGGGTTTCGCTGTTTTGCCCCCGGGCATCGCTCACGACGAGCGACGAGTCTGGCACGTAATCGCCCGCCGACCGGTCGTATCGGAGCTCGCGGTAGATGTAGGCCATCCTGCGGCCCTCCGGGGCATAGCGGATGTGGTACATGCGGCGGGCATCTCGAGATGCGCGCGTGCTGCAGTCTTCGGTGCTTACCAGGTACAGGGTGTCGCTGGTACGGGTAGCGAGCGAGCTGTCGGGCAGCCACTGTAGCACCTCGCGGACCGAACGACACCCGAGATCTCGGGTTGTGCCGCTGGGAGTGGCTACTTGGATGCCGCCGGGTCCCCGCTCATCACTGTCCGTCCGGCGGTAGTGGCCAAACGCAAGCCGTTCCTGGTCGGGGTGCCAGGCCAGGGAGTAGACGGCACGGCCGGAGACAGCATGCACCCGCTGCAGGGCCGCGTCCGTGAGGTCTAGAAGCGCAAGGTGCGACGAGTCGGCCGTCGCGTAGCTGAAGGCGAGGTAGCGCCCGGTTGGTGACAGCGCGCGGTGGCCTGTGAACTCGACGCCTGTGGCCAGACGCTGCGAGGTGTCGCGGCGGGCGTCACGAAGCACCAGCTCCGCATCGGCGGTCGTGTACAGCAGAGACAGCGCCGGGCCCGACGGGGACGGGGAAGAGGAACGGCGGTCCGCCGCCGACTGGGATGGACGAGACGACGAACAGCCGTTCGCGGCGGCCAACAGGAGACCCCCAGCTACGGCCAAGCCGATCAATCGGAGAAAGGAATGCTGAGGAGCCATAACGGGTCGGGATCGTGATCGGAGTGAGACACAAAAAGCTAGACGTTCAGTTCATGAAGGTCAGGCCAAGTTCCGCGAAGCCCCATGGGAGAGGGGGACTCAGACCGGGGCGTCGCAGGAGGCTTCCCTGCCCGGCCTCTCAGAGATCTACGCGTGCACAGAAGCGGTCCCGGCGGACCTCTGTCGCTCGTCTTTCACTTTGTAGAACATGTGAGTAGAGATTGCATAATAGAGAACTGTCATCACAGAATCCGCCTCCTTTTTTCCTTCGGGAAAGAGGGAGTCGGATGAGCGCTGAAAACGAACATCAGAACATTCTAACCGAGATATGGAATCCGGAACCGTCAAGTGGTTTAGCCCTGCCGAAGGATACGGCTTCGCCGAGCCTGACAGTGGTGGAGACGACGTTTTTCTCCACCACAGCGAGGTGCCTAGCGAAGACCTGGAGGAGGGCGATCGCCTCGAGTTTGAAATCGAAGAAACCGAAAAGGGATTGAACGCAGTGAACGTTCAGGTCGTCGACGAAGTCGACGAAGAGCCTGGATGGTGAATGTGGTTCAACCGGAATGCCCCTGGGCTCTCTCGCCCAGGGGCATTTTTATTTTGGTTTGTTTTGGGACAGGTGGGGACCTGGTCCGCGGTCATGGAGAGCGACGAGCGATGGTTCTCCCCAATCCTGACTCGACACGAAGATACTCATTGTCGGAGGTACCGCAACGATCGGGAGTGCAGTGGTCGACGCACTCACGGACCCGCACGAGGTGACCGCTGCGGGGCACACGAGCGAAGATGTGCAGGGCGACCTGGCTGATCCTGACTTCATCGATCGCCTCTACGAGACCGTCGGGGGACAGGATGCGGCGTTGGAGATGCCGCGCAACATTCGCATCAACGCGGTCAGTCCGCCCTGGGTCGAGAAAACCTTCGAAGCGATGCGGGAGGACTTCGAGCCCAGCCTCCCGGCGAGTGCGGTCGCCAGGCCTGATCGGAAGAGTGTGGCGGGGACCAGGACGGGGGCCCCGATTGATGCCCGAACAGTAGCGTGATGCCCCCTCCCCCGACAGCCCCCAGGCCGCACGAGAACGGTTCGGGGCCATGGCGCGCCCTGTGCGGGAGCCGCCCTCGGCCGGGGGCCCCTCGCGATTCGTCTCTGTGCTCCGATTCCGCGGCGCTGATGGCGCACTCTGACAATTCTCCGCGCCGCCCTCACCACGACGCGGGACCCTCATCGGGCGCCGATCCGATCTTTGATCTCGACCTGTGGCTCCTCTTTGCCGTCACGGTGGTGGGCGTGGGCAACGTCTCCAGCGTGTCGCCCACATTCCCCCAGGTCGTGGAGGTGTTTGACATTTCTCGGGTTCAGGTTGGGTGGGTCGTGACGGCCTACTCGCTGCCCGGTCTTCTGAGCGCCCCCCTCGCGGGCATCGGGGCCGATCGCTTTGGCCGGAAGCGCGTGCTGGTGCCCACGCTGTTTGTCTTTGGCTTGGCGGGAGGGTCCTGCGCACTGGCCCGCTCCTTCCCGGTGCTGCTTGCCCTCCGGGCTGTGCAGGGACTGGCCGCCGCCCCGCTCGTGGGACTCGCCATCACGATCATCGGTGATCGGTACGACGGCGTGGCCCGCGCGACTGCTGTCGGGTACAACGCGACGGCGCTCAACGTGGGCACGGCGGCCTACCCGGCCGTAGGAGGGACGCTGGCGGTGTGGGCCTGGTACTGGCCCTTCGCCCTGCCGCTGCTGGCCCTCCCCGTGGGCACGGCCATCGCCTGGACGTTGGGCCCGCCGGATAGTGAACGGCAGCAGGGGCCGGGCCCCTTTCGGGAATACCTCGCAGTGGTTGGGGCCCGCCTGGGCGACCGGCGGGTCCTGGGCCTCCTGTTTGTGAATCTCGGCATTTTTGTTCTCATCTTCGGGGCCTTCCTCACGTACGTCCCAGAGCTTCTGGACACCCGCTTCGGATCGTCGTCCGTCGTGGCGGGCGCAGTGCTTGCCGCCGCGTCGGTATCGAGCGGCCTCGTGGCTACTCAGCTCGGACGTCTCGCGACCGTCTTCTCCCTCCGACGCCTCATTCAGGGCTCGCTCCTTATTGACGCGGCGGCACTCGCCCTCATGCCACTGGCGCCGGGAGCCTGGGGCGTCGGGGCCGCCGCGCTGCTCTTCGGCGTCGCCCAGGGGCTCAACCAGCCGGCCCTGCAGACGCGCCTCACGGAGTTGTCGTCGGACGCGTCCCGGGGCGTGGTCCTGTCGGTGAACGGGATGGCGTTGCGTCTTGGTCAGGCCATCGGGCCGCTCCTGCTTGGGGGAGCGCTCGTCGTGGGCGACATCGGAACGGTCTTCTACGCGGCGGCGGGCGTCGGCCTCCTCATGGGCGGGGCAGCGGTCGGGCTGCTCGGGCCCGAATGACAGGCATACCCCATCCGGCGTACCGCCACACGCTACGGGGCCGGCGACCGCTGCTGCTCGCGCTCCCAGTAGAGCCGCTCGACGACGACCATGTGGGGGAGCGTCATGATGGCGATCAAGATGAACAGAAGGGCGATCATCTCGGTCTCTTGCCCGAACGACTGCGCCGCGGCGTAAAGTCCGCCTAGCCCGACGAACGGGAGGAGGGTGAAGAGGGTGGCCTCGCGGTAGAAGTTGCCCAGAGACATCGCCTCCCCGCGGCGTCGGAAAAAGCGAAGCAACTCCAGGATGTGTCCCAGCGAGTGCCAGAGGCCAAAGTACACCGAAAATGCCACGAGGGGATGGACGAGGCCAAACAGCGCCGTGAACACCGCTACGTTAAGCATCTCGCGCCCTGCTTCGCGAAGGGGGTCGACCTCTGCCCCGAGGGCAGCAACGCCGAGGGCAAGCACGTGCTGGCCCGCGAGGCCCGCAAAGAGGACATTCGGGGCCGTCTCGATCAGCGGCCAGTTGAGCAGATGCACGCCCCCGATGGCCCTAAAGATCGGATCGACGATGCCTGGAAAGGCCGCGACGGGTCCTCCGATGAGGAGGAGTCCGCGCGACAGGTAGAGGAACCGGGCTGGAAGGGGAGGGAGCCCCCAGTACGCCAGGTCGGCCTGCCCGAAGTGGTACATAGTCATGGCTAGGAACACGGCGAGGCTCCAGGCGGGTGCAATGAGCCAGAGCCCTCCGTAGAGTGCCATTGCTGCCAGGTATCCGCCGTAGAATTTGGCCTGATCGGACCACGTATGGTCGAGGCCCCACAGCTGGGCGGCCACGAGATGGTCGATGGCCCCGTGGGGAATGCCGGTGACAGTGACGGCAACGAACAGAACAGCAAAGGCCCACGGCCCAAGAGACGCGCCGCTCCAGGCGCCCATTGCAACAGTGAGGAGGGTCGCCGCGAGCACGCTCGCGTAGATGCGCGGGGAGCGAATGGAGACCGGATCGGCCATCTGCATGAACGAGCAAAGGCAGATCAGAGGACAGAACGATCAATGCTGAATATAGGCATCGGCGAGAGCGAGGTCCACCTCAGAGGACAGTCCCGAACGAGGATTCTCAAACAAGTTCGCTACACGCGCTTGGTCGGGCGGAATGCTGAGACTAGGATGGTCACTCGGACCGACTCGCGTGTACCAAAACTGCGCGACGTCCCTTCATTTGCGAAATCTACACAGGGAAGAACGCGCCTGCCGCTCTCGTATCTTTGAATGGATCGCATTCCGCCCCGATGTCCTGGACTCGCCCGATCGATGGTCCCCGTTCGTTGCTCTGCTGCGTGTTTGTTCTCGTTCTGCTTGTGGGGGGCACGTGGGGGGGAGAGACCCGGGCCCAACTCGTGCCCGTGAAGACCGTCCCCGTCGCCACCGGCAGCCAGTTTCAGCTCCATCCGTCTCACGCTCGCGGCATGGGGGACGTCCGCCTTGCCGTCGAGGATACGCTGGGCGACGCCTTCGTGAATCCGGCAACAGTCGCCCGCCTGGACGGCACGTGGGCTTTCAGCGCGCCAAGCCACTACACGATTACGGGGGAGGACGGGGGGGCGCGGACGCTCTCCGTTGGGGTGCTCGTAAACTGGGGCCGATGGTTCGGGGGCATCGGTGGGGCCCTTCAGCACCTGAGTTCAGGCTCCCAGTCCCTGCGCCGTGCCCCGTTTCCGGGCCCCCGGTTCGCGACGACCCAACGCCCGGAAGAGTTCTCGCGTCGCCCGCTCCGCGAAACGTCGGCCGAGAACCAGTACCTGACGCTGCTGGGCGGACGGCAACTGTCCGACCAGTGGGCCCTTGCGGGAGAGGTCCGGTGGGCAGGGCTCCAGGCGATGGAGGGGGTAGATTTGATGTATCCGGGCAATCAGGGACTTCGCCAGGACGGCCACCGGCTTGACGTGCGGGTGGGAGCCCTGCGCGAATGGGGCGAGCAGTCGCTGCGTGTGTTGCTCCTCCACAACCGTGTCGACATGCAGCACGACGTGCGGCGTGTGGAGTACGTAGAGTCGGAAACGGACGATGAGCCCATGCGCAGGGTGCGGTGGGAGCGGCACCACGATCGAACTAACACGTGGGGCCTGCATCTGGAGTACGTCCGGCCGCTGGGATCGGAGGGATGGCGTCTCGGCACGGTGCTGACGGGCAACCGGAAGGCTCATCCCAAGATTCCGAACTACAACCTGATGAACATCCCCCGAGACCCGGGCACGTCGTGGGCCTCCAACGTAGGGGTTGGAGTGTCTCACTCCGGGGCGCACACGACCGTTGGGGCCGACCTCCTCTTCGCGCCAATCGTGAGTGAGACGTGGGCCAACGCTCAGGAGCGGATCGAGCAGCCCAACGGTGGAATCATTCTGCCTGGGGAGCGGACCGTCGTGAACGATTTCACCTTCGCCAATACGACCCTCCGCACAGGACTGCGGCACCGGCAGGCTTGGTGGGAGCTTCAGGTCGGGCTCAACGTGCGAACCATTCGCTACTGGCTCACGCAGAACGACCGCGTTCAGCAGTCGAAGAGGGATCAGTACGAGGACTGGTCGGAGTGGACCTTGACCTGGGGGGGAAGCGCCGAGCTGGGCATTCTGACGCTTCGCTACACGGGAGACCTCACGCTCGGCACCGGTCAGCCCGGGGTTGCCGCCGGTCCGGTGCTGGCGGCGGAGTCCGCGTTCGCGAGCAACTTTCCCGTGGCGCCTCGCGGTCCACTGGCTGTACGGGAGTCCCAGGTGTTTACCCACCAGGTTTCCCTCATCCTTCCGATCCCTGGTGACACCAACTGACCGCACGCCGGCAGGACGCGTATCGTAGGGGACCCGCTGTGATAATGCTGCGAAACTGTATCCATTCCGCACAGTGACGGAAATGACGATGGGGAGTAAGCGTCTAAAAACCGCTGTTGGGTAAATGCCAGATCACTACAAGACAGTCCCACGCTTTCCCCATCGCTTCTGCTCCAGTTGATGTCCACTGATCCGCTTTCATCCTCCACATCCGGGCGTCCCCACGTCGTCATCGTTGGGGCCGGGTTTGCGGGGCTTGAGGCCGCCAAGTCGCTGCGCGACGCACCGGTTCGGGTGACTCTCGTCGACCGCAACAACTACCACAAGTTTCAGCCCCTCCTCTATGAAGTCGCCATGGCGGGGCTGGAGCCGGACGACATCGCGCACAACGTGCGCAACATTTTTCAGGGCAGCGACACCGTGCACTTTCGGCTTGGCACGGTGGTTGGGATCGACACGACCGTCCAGCAGGTGCACTTGCGCGGCAGCGCACCCCTCTCGTACGACCACCTGATCCTGGCTGCGGGAGCGGTGTCTACCGACTTCGGCATCCCCGGCGTAGAGGAGCACGCGTATCCGCTCAAGAACGTGCCCGACGCCGTCAACCTCCGCAATCGCGTGCTCCGGCAGTTCGAGCGATACGACCGGACGAGAGATGAGACCGGAGACGGGGCCCTCACCTTCGTCGTCGTAGGGGGCGGCCCGACCGGCGTCGAGATGGCAGGGGCGTTCGTGGAGCTCTTCGACACGCTCAACGACGACTTTGCCCGGTTCGACACCCGTGAGCAGGCCCGCTGCGTTCTCCTGGAGATGGAGGAGCACCTGTTGCCCCCCTACGAACCGCCGCAGCGGGAGTACACGCGGCAGGTCCTCGAAGCGCGGGGCGTGGACGTCCAGACCGACACGGCCGTTGAGCGGGTCGAGGCCGATCGGGTTCATCTCCAAGGGGGCGGCACCATCCCAGCCCAGACCCTCGTGTGGGCGGCCGGCGTGAAGGCGAGCCCGGTGGCCGGCATGATCGACGCCGAACAGGCCTGGGACGACCGGGTCGTCGTGAATCCGGACCTGACTGTGCCTGAGTGCCCGAACGTGTATGCCGTGGGCGACATGGCCGCCATTGAGGGCGAGGAGGGCTACGAGCCGCAGCTCGCGCAGGTCGCCATTCAGAGCGGTCGTCACGCCGCGGATCAGATTCAGTGCCGCCTCCGCGACGGCACCCCCGAGCGGTTCGAGTACTGGGACCTCGGCAAAATGGCCACGATTGGGCGGAACGCAGCCGTGGCCGAGTTTGCGGGAGGCATCTCGTTCAAAGGCTTTATTGCCTGGTTCCTTTGGGTCGTCATCCACATCGCCAAGCTTGTGGGCTTCCGCAACCGGCTCAGTGCCCTCGTCAATTGGGCGTACAATTACTTCACCTACAGCCGCAGCGCGCGCCTCATCCTCGACGTGGTGCCCATCGCCGACGACGTGCCGATGGAGGAGGAAGGGGGCCAGAGGGTCAAAGAGCGCCCAGAAACGGTGGAGACCCACCCACAGTAGGGTCCGCCTGTGGGCCGTGGAGCAACGGACTGCGGTAACCCGGCTCCCCCTCTCAGGTCCGCCCTCATGATTCTGTGTGTTCGTTTCTCCTCATGTCCGACCGGCGTTCTGCGACCGCCTGTCTTCTCCTCTGCACGGTCCTCCTGTGCCTCGGCTGTGGAGACGAAGCTGCGCTCGATGTAGAGAAGGGACAGTATCAGGTCTCGATCGAGGGCAGCCTCACGGACACGCTTGCCGGTCCGGCTGTCTACCGACTCCAAGAGGAGAAGCGCGTGCGTATCGAGCTTGGGACACGCAAGGGGCCTGGTCTGTCGATCGAGCTTGAGCCCCGTCTGCCGCATTCCGAGCGAGGGGGCGAAGAGGGCTCTGTGCCGCGCCCTGGCCGCTACGACGTAGTGGCGGCGTCGCTCCTTGATCGCCCGCACCCTGACAGCCTGACCGGTCTCATCGCGTTTCTCTCCGTGGCCGATGCTCAGTTTGCTGCAACGCAGGGACATTTCTCGATAACGCACGTCGCCGACGGGACGGTGACGGGTACCCTCGATTTGACGATGGAGGAGCGACCAGACGATTCACTGCCTGAGCGCGCTGTGCGGGTGACGGGGGCGCTTCGGGCGACGCGGCCGTGACGGGGGGTAGAGACGAATGGCCATGAGGGGGGCTCTGCCGTCCCCGCCAGTCTGGTCCACGAGGGTGGAGAATAGAGGACGGGGAGACGCACCGCCTGAGTGGATCTGGACCTTCCCGGGTCATGGACACGCAGAGGGTTGTCATTTTCCGAAGTTATACTCGCGTTCGTGGTCCTCGTCCTCATGTTTGAATGTCCTCCTACACTGCAACGCAACGGACGAGTACAGAGCACGCTGCGGTTTTTCGGCTCATCCTACGACAAGGTGGCGCAGTTTTGGAACGGACGAGAAACTGCTGAACCTGCTCTTCGGAAGCGGTGACACGTTGTAACAGGGGGCAGTCCGGTATAGCGCAGGAACAGGCCGGATGCGGCGTTCGCGGTGGGCCAAGTCCTCAGGCACCAATCTTGTCGACGATGTAGAGAGCACTCTCGACCGTCCGGAGAAGCCCGTCCTGCGTGGCCGACGGCGCGGTGCGTTCAGGCCATTCGGAAGCGAAACAGCACAAGCCCCCCTGCAGGACGCGACGAGGAGCATAGAGCCAATCCCCTTCTCGTCCGGCAGGGGACCTACTCCCCGATGGCGTAGAGCGTGGTTCCGGAGCCGATGTAGAGGCGTCCATTGGCCCCGATTGCGGGAGAGGAGCGTACCGGATTGTCCGTTTCCACCGTCCACACGACGTCGCCCTGTGGCGAGAAAGCGTACACGGTTCCGTCGAGTGATCCGACATAAATGCGTCCCTCGCCGCCGATGGCCGGGGAGGACATGATGCCGCCTCCAGTCTGATACCGCCATTTGAGCGATCCATCCGGGTTGATCGCGTAAAAGTAGTTGTCATAGGACCCAACGTAGATCGTGCCGTCCGATCCGATGGCGGCGGAGGACTCGAGACGACCGTCCGTCTCGTAACGCCACTTCACCGTTCCGTCGTCCGGATTAAGCGCGTAGAGGCGGCCGGTGCGCGTGCCGACGTAAACGGTGCCGTCCGGTCCGATGGTCGGGTCTCCCCGGGCGCGACCCTCCGTTTCAATCCTCCACTTCACGAGTCCATCGAGGGCAACCGCGTAGACGTTTCCGGGACCGATGCCTTCGAAGCCCGTGATACCACTACTGACATACAGCGTACTGTCGGAAGACAAGGCTGGCGCGACGGTCCGCCCCCCAGTGTTCAGGACCCATCCGTCGGAGCCACCAGGCCCGATGGAGAAAAATCTGTCTTTCTTATTTCCAGCGTAGATCGTCCCATCTGAGGTCCGAATCGGGCCGCGGGTTGGGCCGCGCTGTGTCTGGATGCGTTTCGTCCATTCCCGGGACCCGTCCAGGGAGATGGCGTGGAGATGATCCGAGTTGGAGGTGGCGTAGAGCCGCCCGTTGTCCCCAATCGTGACGGAGAGAATATCGGCCTGTTCGTCGGCCTCGGGGACCATGGCGTCGTATGTCCACTTGATGGACCCGTCTGGGTTAACCGCGTAGAGGTGGAGGTCGTCCGAGGAGTTGTTCTGCTCGTCGTGCGCTCCAGCGTAGATGGTGCCGTCGGAACCGATTGAGATGTCGGCGACCCGGTTGCTTGGAGCTTTGGTCTGCGTCGTCCAGGCCACGGCGCCTGTCGCGGGCCCTGCATTCGGGCTGCGACTGGTGGAGCGGAGGTCGTACCCGAACCGGGGCCACGGGGCATCGGCAATTCCACTGAGCCCCTTCTGCTTGGTCTCGTCGGACGACTCGGACCCAAAAACGTCGCATCCTGCGATAAGTCCGAGACAGACCAGGAAAATGACGGGGGTAGCAATGCGTGGCACGATGAATCTGT
>NZ_JBDGQQ010000033.1:0-3430 GCF_042218895.1 Salinibacter sp.
AAGGGTTGCGTCTCGGCCCTGCCCTTCGGTAGGTTCTATTTGCACTTTTGCCCAGAAACAGCACCCAGCGTTATGAACAAAGCAGTCGGAGCGGTCTTCACCACACTCATCCTGACCCTGCTTGGCACGCCCGAGGCCGTCTTCGCGTACGGGGGGCCCGGAAGCGTCATCTCCGGCATCGGTGCCCTCCTTGCCGCCATCGGAGCGCTCCTAGCCGCCCTCTTTGGCTTTGTCTGGTATCCGCTGAAGCGGCTCTACGGCTCGCTGTTCGGGGAGGAGCAGGAGGAGGAAGCCGCCGTGGAGACCGCCAGTGAGTAAGTTCTCGGCCGTTCTTCCCATTTCCCTGCCCCGATGGACTTTGAGGAGCGCTACAGCTGGTCCGACCGTCTGCTTCACCGCGTTGCGTTTCGGTTGGGACTCGCGCAGCGTACGTTGGCCGACGTGGAGGAGGCCCTCTACGGAGACGCGATCCGGGACACTTCGGTCGACGATCCGGTGTTTGTCACCGCGCTCCCCCGGGCCAGCACCACCATCCTGCTCCGTCTTCTGTGGCGGACCGGCCGCTTCGCCACGCATACGTACCAGGACATGCCGTTCATTCTGTGCCCGATGATCTGGCGACGCTTTGCCGGACGCTTCGACGGGGAGGAGACGACCCGAGAACGGGCCCACGGCGATGGAATCGAGATCTCGGAGCGAAGCCCGGAGGCCTTCGAGGAGATGGTGTGGAAGCACTTTTGGCCTGAGCACTACCGGAGGGACCACATCCGACCCTGGTGTCCGGGCGATCAAAACCGGGAGTTCGGCGCGTTTTTCGAGACGCACATGCGCAAGGTCCTCGCCATCCACCAGAACGGGGAGTCGGAGGCACTTCGCTACCTCTCCAAGAACAACCTCAACATTTCGCGCCTGGCGGCCCCGCCGTCTGTCCTCCAGGGAGGAACGTTCGTCATCCCGTTCCGGGACCCGCTCCAGCAGGCAGCCTCGATGCAGCGGCAGCACCGCCGGTTCCTGCAGATCCACGAGGAGGACGACTTCGTCCGCGAGTACATGGAGGCAATTGGGCACCACGAGTTTGGGGAGGGCCTCAAACCCGTCAACTTTGGGAACTGGCTTCACGAAGATCCGGGCGATCCGGACGACCTCGATTTCTGGCTCCGGTACTGGACGGCGGCGTACCAGTTCGTCCTGGAGCACGCAGGAGACTCGGCGGTTCTGGTGTCCTACGCCCGGCTCACCGACGAGCCAGCGTCGGCCCTGGAGGACCTAGCCGACACGTTGGGCATAGAGACCGAGCTCCTGACGAAGCAGTCCGATCGGTTGCGTCCCCCCAGAACGCACGAGGTAAGCGCGGCGGAGCTTCCCGCGCCGGTTCGGCAGGCGGCAGAGGCGACCCACGAGCGGCTGCGCAAACGGGCAACCGTGTGAGACGCATCCGCCTCCTGGCTATGGTCTCTTCTTGCTCTCTCGGCCGGGAGCGCTCATTCACGTCCCAGCGCGATGCACCGTCGAAGCGGGAGGGATCGTCTGACGTGGCTTAGACCCTGAGGCAGCGTAGCGCGGCCGTGATCGACATCCACGAGGAGGTCTGGCCGTTTGTAAGCGGTCCTCCAGTCTGGACGTGGACGTTGGTCTGTCCGTGAGGGCGCCAATCGGCTCGCTTGGTAATGACGAGCAGGCCGTGCACCGATTGTGGATAACTGACGTAGACAACCAGCGGCTGCTCCAGAAGCACCACAATAACAGATTACGAATCTGGGCTGAGCGGGCCTCAGCTTCATGTTTTCCCCCTTTCCAGACAAGTCTGTTATTGGGAAAAGATGCGCGGGCGTTGTGTACATCTTGTGGATAACGTCTGACGGGCGTGAGCCGGGGGCTGCTCGGTGCTGGTCGGAAAGTTGCTGTTATTGACCCAAATATCGGGCGAGTGGTCCCCCCGTTGAGCACCACCAGGACTAGGTTTCCATGAGGCCCCGCTGTCCACTCGGAGAGGCGTTCGGATCTACTCACCGTCCGCCGACCCCTGAAGCCGCTGGAGATGTTTTCGGATTTTTTCGATCTGCTGCTCTACGTCCTCGTCTTCCCCGTGAAGCTCTTCCTGGAGCCGCCTGTTCTCCTCGTGGAGCTGTTCATTTTCGTCGTGGAGCCTGTCGCTTTCTTCACGAAGGTGCTCGATCTCATCTTGGAGCTTTCCATTTTCCTCGTGGAGGCGATCGTGTTTCTCTCGAAGCCGCTTGTTTTCGTCGCGGAGCTGTTCGATCTCCTCGCAGAGCCGTTCGACTTCTCCACGAAGCTCCCTGAGCTCGTCGGGGGATGGTGAGACTGTGGTGAGTTCCTCTACGCTTCCGGCAGTGGCTGGAGGATCCGTTTCCGGAGTCTCTTCGAACTGCTGGCCTTTCAGATCCTGGAGTTCATTGTGTAGTTCATTCCGCGCTTCCTCGGTGCGCCGAAGCCGGTCGGAAAGCAATGACCACACCATTCCTCCTCCGGCGAGGCTGCCGGCTACGCCTCCGAGGAGAAGCCACCATACAAAGCCCACGCTCAGTTCCCTGGACGAACCCGAGGACGCTGGTTCCTCTACTTGCGAGTCCGCTTCCCTAGCATCAGGTCCCCCCGACTCGGAATCTCCCGACGCAGACTCTGTGCCCGGAATAGAGGTCGTCTTCGGAGTGGCGTCTGCGTCCGAGTCGGCCCTCATTTCCCGTCTCAGCCGAAAGACGGCCCGGTATCGCCGCTGTGCCTCTGGGGGCGCCGGGCCCATCGTCATCCGGCCAGACTGGACGGCGTCGAACCCGGGGACGAATCTCTCACCGGTGTTGACGTAGCTTTCGTAGAGCGAGTCCGCGGGTGTTCGGGCCAGGACGTAGAGGATCTCCCCGGACTGTGCGGTTCGCGCGTACCGTCGAGGCGTCCGTCCATCGCTTACAAGCCGGAAGGTCGTGTCGCGACGACGGAGGCGCGTCAGCACCCGATGAGTGAGTTCTTTCCGGGAGACGCCCGCGTTCTTAAGCGTGTGGGCGCGGTCCGCTGAGTGTCGGATGACGACTACGGTCGTCTGGGGGGGCAGAGGAATGCCCTCGATAAGCCCCTGCCCCGGCCCTTCAACCCGATGCTGAAGCTGAAGGGAAACCTGTGCAGAAGCGGGACTGGCCGCGGCTGTAAGCAGCAAAAGAAGCAAGACTCCCGTGCGGCACGAAAGTGGGGCTGGACCGGAGCGATTCGGCAGGGTAGAGGACATCTCGCGGGCAACGAGGGTGGTGGGAGGCCGACGCGATCTGGCAGAGACAGTGCACGGTATGTGCGAGACAGTTCCGGTTTTTTAGTATACCTCGTGAAACCTATGACCGAAACCTGCACAATATAAAAATACATTGTGGTCACGGCTGAGGACCTCAACCAGGGACCCGCACCCGAAGCGAAGCATCCGTAT
>NZ_JBDGQQ010000033.1:3530-56682 GCF_042218895.1 Salinibacter sp.
GGTCACGGCTGAGGACCTCAACCAGGGACCCGCACCCGAAGCGAAGCATCCGTATTCCCCCGGTGGCTGGGTTGTGCGGCTGGGTTGTGCGGCTGGGTGTGCGTCGTACGTGCCACTGCCCCCGGAGACGTACCCGCCCTGAGCAGCGGCGCTTCCCATCGAGCGCTGTTCTGGCTGCGTCGCTGGCGTGTGTCCGGCCGGGACCTCTCCCCGAGTGGATGGCTTCGTTCGACGACCGCGGGACGCAGGTGCCGGCTCACCAGGGAGACGGCCTAGGCCTCGTCGCCGATCGGCGTGTAGAGCTCTACGAGGTGTCCATCTGGATCGCGCAGCACCACGATTCGCGTGCCCCACGGCATATCGGCCGGGGGTTCTCGCACCCAGTCGTACGTCTCATCGTTGGCCCGCAACCGCTCGTGGACGGCGTTGACGTCATCGGTCTCAAATTCAATCTTCATGCTCCGATTCTCGCCCCCGACGGCAGCGCCCGGCTGGATGTACTCGTCGTGGCCCGCCACGGTGAAGAACGCGAGCGTGCAGCCTGAGGAGTTGAAGGCTACGTAGTCGTCACGATACCAGGTAGGCTCCTGCTGAAGGAGCGTGGTATAGAAGTCGACGAGTCGTCCGATCCGCTCGGTCAGGATCACAGTGCTGGCAAGCGTCATGAGGGAGTAGAGGGGACTGCGGAAGAATATGAGGACCCCCGCGCCGCCATTCTGCACCGCCAGAGGGTCTCACCTGCGGCCCTCGTTCCGATGACCTGCGGTAGCATTCACAGCTTGGGGGCTCTTCATCTCCTGAAGCGATGCGTTCTTCATTCAGTCTCGTTTCGGTACATTTCTTCCACGTAGTCGAGCACCATCCGCTTCGCGCTAAACGGAGCGGGAATCCCCGTCATGGCCTCCCGCATCATAGCGATCCACTCAGTGGGGAGGCCCTCTGCGTTGCGGTCGTAAAAGGTGGGGATGACCTCGTCCTCCAGTTGCCCGTAGAGCGCGGCGGCATCCTGTTGGTCCTGCACCTCGGGGTCGGCTTCGCCATAATCGCCCGTCGGCTCCGGCCCAATGGCCCAGCCGTTGCTGCCGCTGTAGCCCTCAGGCCACCAGCCGTCGAGCACACTTAGGTTGAGCCCCCCGTGGACGGCCACCTTCTGCCCGCTCGTGCCGGAAGCCTCCAGAGGGCGACGTGGGTTGTTGAGCCATACGTCGCAGCCGGAGACGAGCATGCGACCGATCTCCATGTCGTACTCCTCCAGGAAAATCACCTTTCCCTCGAAGCCCTCCTGCTGGCTGATCTCGTAGATTTGTTGGATGAACCGTTTGCCGGCGTCGTCGGCGGGATGGGCTTTGCCCGCGTAGATGAGCTGCAGGGGCCGGTCCTCATCGGTAAAGAGGGCCCGGGCTCGCTCTTGGTCCCGAAAAAGGAGTGGGGCCCGCTTGTAGGTAGCAAACCGGCGAGCAAAGCCGATGGTGAGGGCCTCGGGATCGAGATCGGGGTGCATCGGCAGACTCTGCTCCTGCACCTTCATCTCGATGAAGTGGAGCAGACGCTCACGGAGCGAGCACCGGTAGGCCCAGAGGGTTTCGTCGTTCACGTCCGCGAGCCCTGCCCAAGTCTCCGGGTCGTGGCGCTCCGTGAAGCTGTCGTCGAGATGGTCGGACAGGAAGTCGCGGGCCGGCCCGGCGGTCCAGGTGGGCAGGTGCACGCCGTTGGTGATGGCCCCGATCGGCACCTCGTCGACCGGCCGATCCGGGTAGAGATCTGCCCACTGCTGGCGGGCCACGTGACCGTTGAGCTCAGAAACCCCGTTGGCCGCCCGCGACAGCTTGAGGCCGAGAATGGTCATCGTGAATGCCTCATCGGGATCGTCCGGGTGCACCCGCCCGTAGCGGAGCAGGTCCCCGTCGGACAGCCCGATCCCGTCCCGGAAGCCCGCCATGGCCTCCGTGAAAAGGGCAGGTTCGAAGTGATCGTGGCCGGCCATCACCGGCGTGTGCGTCGTGAAGACGCAGCGGTTCTGCACCCAGTTTTCGGCCCTGGCGCGATCGTTTCCGTTCGCCAGACGCTCGCGCAGCAGCTCTAGCATGAGGAACGCGCAGTGGCCTTCGTTCGCGTGGTACACGTCGGGGGCCACGTCGAGGGCCCGGAGCATGCGAAGCCCCCCGATGCCGAGGACGATCTCCTGCCGGATGCGCTCCCGATCGCCGCCCTGATAGAGGCGCCGCGTGAGCGGGCGGTACGGCTCCGGATTGGCCTCGAAGTCGGTGTCGAGCAGGTACAGGTCGGTGTGGCCGAGCGCCAGCTTCCAGGCCCGAACCTGGAGGGGCTGTGTCCCAACTCGGACCGTCACGGTTACCGGATCGTTGTCCGAGTCAGAGACGAGCGAAACGGGGTGCTTGGCCGGATCGAGGACCGGGTACGTGGCCTGCTGCCAGCCGTTGGCGTCGAAGGACTGCTCGAAGTATCCCTCTCGCAGAAAAAGCCCGACGGCCGTGAAAGGAAGCCGGAGGTCGGACGCAGCCTTTGCGTGGTCGCCCGCAAGCACGCCGAGCCCGCCCGAGTAGAGCTGAATGCTCTCGTGGAGCCCATACTCCATGCAGAAGTACGCGGTCTCAGGGGCGTCCTGAACCAGGGGTTGCTCCATGTAGTCCCGGTAGCGCCCGTAAACGGCGTCCACGTCGTCCTGATAGCCCGGATCGCCGAGCACGTCGTCGTCGGCCATCGCGAGGGCTGCACGCGGATTGTTTCCGGACGCCCGGTAGACCGTCGGGTTGAGGCGGCGGAAGAGCGATCGTGCCTCCGGGTTCCAGCTCCACCACAGGTTGATGCCGAGCGATTCGAGCTTGTCGCGGGTGGTTAATCCGTTGGACGACATAGAAGGAGAGAGCAGTCAGACATACCGATGAGAAACCGACGACGGCCCACAGCGTCCGCGGATGTACCCGCCGCAGCCTCTTCCAGAAAACGAGGCTTCGTGCAGACCGCACGGCCTGGAAAACGCCCCGACGGGGATCACGATCCGGGCGCATCATGCAAAATGGGTGAGGGGCAAATTCACCTCTCTCCGGATCGGCTGGACAGGAGGAGGACCGTGGGTCTGACATGGAATCGTGCGACCCATCCGGGGACGTGTCGTCTTGGGAGGTCGGACTCGCCGCAATTCCCAAGGACGCCCGTGCACTCCTCCCCACTCCCGATGCCGACGGGGTCCGTCCACAGCCGTTGATCGGAGGCTCATGGACCCATCCTCAGATAGCCGCCCGGCACAGAGACGGCGGGCCCCCCGATTTACCCTGCACTCGTCGCATGTACCTTCAGCTCCGGCACGTGGCCCCGGGGACTCCGGGTGGCCGCGTGGAGCATGTGATCGGCCAGTTGGCGGGGCGCTACCCAGCCCGAGGGATCGGCGTCAGGCATGGCGTCGCGGTTGTCGGGCGTGTCGACCACGCCCATCGGGTAGAGCACCGTCGTGCGCAGGCCGGCATTCTGCTCCTCCTTCCCCAGCGACTTGACGTAGGCCGCTACTGCCCCCTTCGACGCCCCGTAGAGGCCCGCGTTGGCCTGGCCCTCCAGCGCCGCCGGGGCAGAGACCCCGAGCAGAAAGCTGTGGTCCGCCCGCGTGAGGAGCGGCACGGCGGCCCGGGCCGTGTTAAAGAGGGTGCGGACGTTGAGGTCCATCATGTGCTGGTAGTCGTCCGTCGTCGACTCGACGGCCTGCTGCATCGCGAACCCGCCCGCGAGGGCAAGGACAGCGTCGAGCGCCTCTGCCTCGTCCCAGAGGGTCGCGAACGTCTCCATCGTGGCGTCCTCGTCGGTCAGGTCAGTGTCAAGCACCTGGGCGTCGGGGAACGAGGCCTCCAGGGTGGCGCAGTTTTCGTCGCCGACATCGATGAGAGCGAGATCCCAGCCGGCGTCGTCGAAGACCTCGGCGGTGACGGATCCGATGGCGCCCGCGGCGCCGGTAATGGCTACGGTGGGCATGGGTCGGAACGGTTGGCATGGTTGAGAGAGTGCGCTGCTCCCGCAAAGTAGCGACTCGGAGCGTTGAGGTCAACGGAGGAATTCTCAGCCACTGGGGATGGAGGTCTCCCCGAGAGCGTCTCCGGGGTTCGGGGATCACCGACCGAGTGGATCGATGCTAGTCGCTACAGCGGGCGGACTCGGCGCCGGAGGCTTTCTGGACAGGGGGGCACGGCACGCTTCCGTACGAACAGAAGACACAACAGTCCCCCTCTTCGGGGCGAAGGGTCGATTCGCAGGCCGGGCACTCCCAAAAGAACTGGCAGCCGTCTGTGGGCATCTCCGCCTCGGTTCGCGCCCCACACTCCGGACACGTGACGGTCGAGGTAAGAACGGGGTCCGGCATGGATCAAGAATCGGTGTTGAGCTGAGAGGGGAACCCGACAGTCTTTGTGGCCGCCGTGAGCGCCTCCACGGAGGTCTTTCCCGGGTCGAAGCGAACGACGGCCTGCGGAGGCTCAAGGGTTGCCTCTGCGCCATAGACGCCGCGCACTTCTTCGAGGGCCTTCCGCACGGTGATCGGGCACGTCTTGCACGTCATGCCGTCGACCCTGAGCACAACCTGTCGGTAGGACGCGGGCGTCGACGAGGACGTTTCGGCCGCGGGCGGGGTTGCCTTCATCGCTGCGGTGCGGGCCGTCTGCGTAGCGGCGGTCGGCGACGGGGCCACGAGCCACGGGCTCACGACGAGTGCCACGACCGCCAGCGCCCCCACACTCAGGAGTGTGCGGCGGGGGCCGGAGGAAAAGACCGTCTCGCAGTCGCAGTCCGGCTGCCGGCTGAGTCGCCACTCGTTGTACCCCGCGTAGCCGAGCGCGCCGACCGCCCCGGCGACAAAGAACCATCGGTAGGGCGCCAGCGCCGTGAGGCTGCCGATCCACGCCCCGCCGACGCCCAGGCTCACCAGCGCCAGCGGAACGGTACAGCAGGCCGACGCGCCGAGGGCGGCCCCGAGCGCCGCCCCGATACTCCAGTTCGTTCCTGCGTTTGAGGGATCTTGCCTACTCATATGGACATTGGGGTCTGATTGGCGTCGAGACAAACGAAGCAGCCGCCGACAGGCATTGGGGGTTTACTCCCCGGTCGCCGTAGGGCGGTCCAGGACGGTTCCGCGCACGGCTTCGCCTTCCATCGCGTCGAGGATGGGGCATGTGCTCGTGGGGCCTCCGCGTCCCTCGCACGCGTCGGCCAGCCGCGACAGGGCGTTGCGGATTCGCTTCAGGTCCCGAATCTTTTCCTCCACGTCCGCGAGCTTGTCCTCGGCCTGCGCCTTCACGTCCCGGCACGTCGCCTCGTCGTCGACTCGCAGGTCCAGGAGGTCCTTGATCTCGGCGAGCGTGAAGCCAAGGTCCTGTGCCCGCTGGATGAAGCGGAGCCGGTCGACGTAGCTCTCGTCGTAGAGGCGGAAGCCGCCGTCCGACCGGGGCGGCTTCGGAATGAGCTCCTTCCGCTCGTAGTAGCGGAGGGTTTCGGGGTTGACGTCGGCCTTCTCGGCGATCTCACCGCGGGTCATGCCGTCCATGGGTTTGGGGAATGGGGAAGGGTAGGAGGGAAGGGGGAATGGGTGAAAGAGGGAGCCCAGATATGGTCCGTGGAGTCGTTCGGGAATGGGACTGATGCACCGATCACGAGTCGGGGGTGAATACCTGGATCCGGTCGTTGCCGAGGTCGACGACGTACAGGCGGCCCTCCGTGTCGACGGCCACGTCGACCGGGCGCTCGAACTGTCCCTCCCCGGCTCCCTTCTCCCCGAACGCTCGCACGAACTGTCCGTCCGGCGTGAATTCCTGGACGCGGTGGTTGTAGAAGTCGGCCACGAAAATGTGTCCGTCGGGGCCCGTCGCGACCGCCGTCGCCACGTTGAAAGTACCTTTCGTCGAGTCGGCCCAGGTCTGATCCGTCGGGCGCATCCAGGCGAGCGAGCCACCCGCGTCGTAGCGTTTGATCCGGTGGTTGTAGGCGTCCGCTACGACGAAGCCACCATCCGATAGCGGGGCCACGTCGGTCGGATAGGTGAAGCGTTTCGGCCCCGTGCCGGTCGAGTCGGTCACTCCCCACTGCCGGTCCAGCGGGCCATCCGGCTGGACGCGGAGCACGCGATGGTGGTAGAAGTCGGCGACGTAAAGGCGTCCCGCCGCGTCGACGCCGACGCCAGCGGGTGCATCGACGCCGTTCTCAAGCCCGGACGCATCGAGCGAGCGCTTCGGGTTGCCCTCCAGCGAAAGGACGTGAACGCGGTCGGTGTTGAAGTCTGGCACGTAGAGGGCCGAGTCCGTGGCGGCGATGTGCATCGGGCGGCGCAGCGTGTCGCCACCTGCGAGCGACGGGCCGATCTGCCGTGTGGCCGTCCCTGCAGGATCGAAGACCTGAACGCGACGATTCCCGGCCTCGCTCACGAAGACCTCTCCGCCCGCAATCGCAACCCCGATTGGCTCCTGCAGCTGGCCGAGCTCGCTCCCCGACTCGCCCCAGGCCCGGACAAACGAGTACGCGGGGCCAGTCTGGGGCGAGGACTGACAGCCGACCCCCAGGAGGGCCGCGACGGCGAGTCCCAGGACGATTCTAGATGCGTAAGGATCGGACACGGCGTCAAAGGTTGATGCGAAGGCTCAACGTGGCGATGAACTCGCGTTCGAGGGCCGTCCCATTTCGGTCCTGCAGGGCGGGAAGCTGGACGGCCCCTTCGACGACGAACTGGCGGGTCACGTACTGCAGGCCCGGCGCGAGGAGCCACGTCGTCCCCCCCGAGTCGGGGTCGTCCTGCCCCTGAATCTCGTTTTTTCCCTGCCAGATCAGATTCGTCTCCAGGTTCCCGTAGAGGAAGCCGAGGCCCCCGTCGCCCTCGTTCGTCCACAGCCGATACTTCGACGCCACGTCCAGGCGCGCCTCGTCGCCAAACTCGAAATTGTTCGACTCGGTGTTGGCCTGATAGACCGGCGACACGTCGACCTGCCACCGGAGCGTCTGCCAGGTGAACACGAGCCCGGCAAACGGGTCCCACGAGCCGGAGCCAAGCTGGAGGGGTGGGGGCAGGCGGCCCAGCTCGTCGGTCGCATCGTCGGGGCCGGTCGGCATCTCGACGCCCGCCAGCGGCGCGAGGCGCTGGGTCTGCCCGGCCCGGTCGCGGGCCCACACCGTGTAGCGGGCAAAGAGGCGCGCGTCCCCGATCCCCGTCGGGCCGCGCTCGACCCGCTCTCCCTTCCGGGGACCCTGCGGGACCGTGGCGTCGAGGTTCTTGTCCAGGATCGGTAGGACGCCGAAGACGGCCCACTCCGACGTCAGCCCGTAGGCGCCCACCACTGGGAAGGCATAGGCAACCACATCACGATCCGCTGGGCCGCTGCCAGTGGACCGAAGCACCTTCGACTGCACGCGGAGCCGCCCGCGGTCGTCGGTGACAGGCAGGGCCGTGTTCGTCGTGATCTGCGCGGCGGCCGGGGCGGCCGTGAGCAGGACGGTCAGCAGTCCTCCGAAGACGCTGTACAACAGCCGTCGAGGCAGGGGCACGGGGGCAAATCAGGATATTCTCACAGTGGCGAGGGGCCGGGATACTACGAAGACGGACGCTCGGAGGATGCCCCGTCCGGAAACTCAATCTTTCGCGCCGTGAAGCCCGCTTTCTTCACCGCCTGCTGGATTTCGTCCTTCGTGAGAGTCTTCTCCTCCTTGAAGGCAAGAAGGACGCGCCCCTTCTCGAGCTGGACCTCCATCTTCCGGATGGCGTCGAGGTCTTTCAACTTCTTCTCCAGCCCGTAGGCGCAGAAGGGGCAGGCCAGGCCGTCGACGTAGACCTCAGCGTCGGGATTGTTGACCCCGTCGCCTCGATCCTGGGCCTGCGCCATGGGCGCGAGCGTCGTTCCGGCGAGGAGGAGAGCGACGAAGACAGCGGTCGGCAGTCGGACAGTCATGGGAGGAGCGAGTGCGTGAATGTGAGTAGTCGACGGTCAGGCAACGTCCGGTGCTCCACGCAGCGGTGGGCCGACGCTGCGGATCGTGTCGGTGAAGAGTTCGCCATGGCGGCCCGAACGGGAGCGTCGTCTTAGCATCGCCGATCGACACGTGGTCCCGGACGGTGGGGGTCCTTTTGATCAATGGCCCGGTCTTATCCGGGACCACGTGCGTCACGGCACATAATGCTCGAAATGAATCGCCTGTACGTATGAGGAGTCCCGCGCTGGCGGCCGTGCTGGGTCTCGGTTCTCGGCATGAAGGCGGCAGGAGGCGATACCCACGGTTCAACGGCGAAGACCTCTATGGGCTGTAGCATGGTACAGAGTTTCTGCTACACACAGTTTTGTTACATTTGGGAGTAGCTTTCCAGCAATTCAGCGGCGGCGAGCGACGATGCCCCCCCGATTCATCGCTCCTCGGTCCCGTTTCCCGATACGAGCGGGTCCGCAAGCGCCCGGAGCTTCTCGGGATTCATGACGGTGTAGACCTCCTGAATCTGTCCGTTGGCGACGCGGAACCCCCAGACGCTGTGGACGCGGTCGTCCTGTAGGGCGAGCAGGCCGGGGCGCCCGTTGACGCGGACCGGGCGTACCTCGATGTCTTCGTCCGCGTCCGGGGCGATCTTGCGGTAGAAGCGCGTCACCCGATCGAGCCCTTCGATGGGGCACTTGGCGGCCTCAGGGATGTCGCCGCCGTCGGTGACGTGCGTGACATCGCCGGCCAACACCTCCGCCAGTGCCTCCGGATCGCGCTGCCGGAAGGCCTCCACGAAGCGATTCCGAAGCGAAGCATGAGCCTCCGGCGGGGCATCGACGGAAGACGCGTCTTCCTCGATCCGAGCCCGGGCCCGCTGCGCAATCTTGCGGCAGTGCGCCTCGGTCCGATCCACGCGGCGCGCAATTTCGGCGTAGGGGCGGCCAAAGGCCTCCCGGAGCACGTACACGGCCCGCTCGATGGGGCGGAGTCGCTCCAACAGCACCAGCAGAGCGAAAGAGAGGTCGTGCTCCCGTTCCACGTTCGCGTCGGGACGGTCCTCCGGCGTCACGACGGGCTCCGGGAGCCAGGGCCCGGTGTACTGCTCCCGCTCGGCCCGGGCCGACGTGAGCTCGTCGAGACACAGCCGCGTGACGATCGTCGACAGGTAGGCCTCGGGGTCGTCTACCGTCTCGGCGTCGACGTCGCGCCAGCGCAGGTAGGCGTCCTGCACCACGTCCTCCGCCGCGGAGACGCGACCGAGCATGCCATACGCCAGCCGCTGGAGGCGCTCCCGGTGCGCTTCGAACGTCGAGGCATCAGGCACGGGTACGGACATAACTCCAGGGAAGGCGGCGATTCTGCCTCTAACTGGAACGTGTTTTAAAAGGGCGTCCCATTTCGAAGCTCCGTCTTATCTACAACGTTTGACGCTCCACCATTCAACGCGACTTCCATGACGAGTGGCTTTCACGAACGGAGACCGTTTGGACATTTGGCGGAGGGAACGCATCACACCGAACAGAGGCCGTCCGAGCCGATGTTGAGGGGGGCGCTGATGCGGTTCCAGTAGTTCTCCGCGGCGCACAGCCACGTGACCTCCACGATTTCTCGCTCTGAGAAGGGGTCCCGCAAAGTCTCGAACGTAGCGTCGTCGACGTGTACGTCTTCGGTGACCGCCTCCGCGTGGGCGAGGGCCGCCCGTTCGGCCGCCGAAAACCGATCGCTGGCCTCGTAGTCGGCGACCTTGCGCAGTTTGTCGACGTCTACGCCGCGGTCCTCCGCATCCGCCTCCGCCATGTCGATACAGAACGCACACCCGTTCAGGAACGCCACGTATCGCTTCAGGAGGAGACGCAGGGCCGGTGACAGCGACAGGTTCTCCTCCAGCTTTTGGGTCTCGTAGGCCTGCCGAAGGCTCTCGGGGAGGCGAGCCTGCATCACCATCGTCGGGGTGATGACTGTGCCCTCCGTCCACTCCATGATTTTGTAGGCGAGCCAGACCCGCCAGGAGTCCGGATTCTCGATGGGGGCGAGCCGAGGCGTCGACCCGGCCTCGGCTGAGCGGTCGTCGTTGTTGGTCGGAGCAGTGTCGGTCTGAAGCGTCTCCATGAATCGATGTACGGCTGGTTCGAATGATCGCGCGTCCATGCGACGACGGGCGGCGAAAGGACGTGATGGACTCCCACTGGCTTTCCGGGGTCTTCACGGCAGTCTACGGGCTGGGCGGCAGTTGCGACACAATTACCTACGAATAACAACAAACCCGGAATTACATGCGCTCAGTCCGGGTTCGGCGGTAGCCACTCATCGAAAGAACCCATATGCTTAAATGTTACCGTGTAGCCGTGGAGGCTTCACTGCCTCTGTAGGAACGTGCACGTGCGACCGAAAACCACAACCGGACGCCAGTTGTGACAATGTACTGCGCACATACTTCTGATGAGCAAAGGACGCCGGGATCTTGACTGGAGCCGGCTGGCTCTTCGCGAAATTCTGCGGCCGAGAACCGGAGGTCGAGAGGATCTGCTCCTCGCTCGGCCTGTGTGGATGAAGCACGCGCATCAATTGTCCGCAACTGGGATGAACACGAGTTCTCTGTAACGACATCGATCTTCCGACGGATGAGCGAACTGGTCATCTACTGGATCTTCGCGGGGGCATTCTTGGCGGGCATGGTAGCCATCGGGGCCTATCAGTTTATCGGGCTACGGGGCGTGGACGACCGGGGCGAGCGGGCGTTCGACTTCTGGATCGGAGAGGGCACCGTTCCGGGCTGGTGGACTGCTGCCTCCCTGGCGGCCGGGTGGCTTCTGCTGGGCTGGATGACGTGGCAGATGTACCTGTGGTACGTCTACGGGCTGGGCGCCATCTGGATCTTCACGATCCCCTGGATCCTCTGCACCATCGGGCTCCTGTTTGTGCCCAAGCTGTTCCGGCGGTTTCCGGGCGTCTCGATTCCCGAGATCCTGCGCTTCCGATTCGACCGCGTGACGCAGACGCTCCTCGGGCCTGTCCAGAGCTTCGCGTACCTGACGTGGCTGGCGGCCGAGATCTACGTGCTGAGTGCCGTCCTGTCAAAGCCGCTGGAGGTGGGCATCGTCACAATGGCGATCATTGTGAGTATCACGTTCGGCATCTACGTGACCATGGGGGGCTTCCGCTCCGTCCTGCGCACAGACCTGATTCAGTTCATCTGCGCGGCCATCATGCTGGTCGTCCTCTCAGTATTTGGCATCGTGGAGGCGGCTTCCATCTCGGGCGGGTTCGGCCAGATCGTCTCTCAGATCAACGAGACGCCACCCATTTACGCTGATCACTTCTGGGACTGGGACTCGCCGGGCTACTCCTACATGTTTGCGGCGGTCCTCATCTACACGCCGGGCTTCATCACCCTGCAGGGGGCGTGGCAGCGCGTGATGGCGACCTCCAGCGAGACGGAGGCGCAGAAAGGCATGTGGTGGAACGTGACGTTCAACGTCGTCATCGTCGTCCTCATGCCCACCCTCATCGCCGTGGCGGCGCTGGTCATCTTTCCGCCCGTCGGCGGCGAAATTCCCAGCGAGGTCGGCAGCTTCGGCTACTTCATCTTCTCGTCGATGATCACGGAGCTGTTCAGCAACCCAATCATCGCCGGGGCGCTTATCGTGGCGCTGATGGGGATGGCGCTCTCGTCGGTCGACACGTACGTGAACGTGTGCGCCATGAACCTGACGAAGGACGTGCTGGAGCCGCTCGTCTTTGAGCGGTACGATGTGAGCGGACAGGTCCGCCTCAATACCGGCCGGGCCGTGACGGCCGGCTTCATCGGCATCTCGCTGCTGTGGGCGTTCGCGTTTCCGGGGCTGTTCGACATGTACTTTCTGTCGAGCGCGCTCATCTCGGCGACGACGGCCGTGGCCACGTTCAGCGCCTTCTCCAAGAAGCCGACGACCCTCTCGGCGTACCTGGCCATTATCTTCGGCACGGTCGGGATCTTCCTGTTCTTTGCCCTCGGCAAGTACGAGATGCTGGGCTGGCTGCCGGCATGGCTCACCAACTCGGGCCTGGCCTACGGGGTGATCGGGCTGGCGCTGTCCATCATCGGCATCTTCGTCGGCATCGCGTTTGGCACACCGCCGAGCGACCGGGTGCTCGCCCGCTACGACGGCGACTACTACTCGGGCCGCCGGGAGATGTACGAGCTCAATCAGCAACTGAAAGAACAGGAGAAAGAGGAGCGGGAGGCCACCCCTGTCACGTAGTGGTGCGGCTGTAGTCTTCATGCTCTGTTCCCTGGATGATCGCGCGCCACGGGAAGCCCCTTGCCGCTCCCGTAGGATCGGCTGGGGATGTCTACCGCACAGGCGCCTGTTCCCGGATCCATTCCGAAACGGTGTTCAGAGCCCTGGGGGCCATCGTCGTGTCGATCTGCGCGTACTGACTTGGCAGGCCAGTCTCGGCGGGCTGAAAGAGATGGTTGAGCCCCTCGAGCACGCGCACTGTCGCGTCGTCGCTCGGACTCTGCCGGAGGGCTTCGCGCATCGGACCCGCGTTCTGCCCGGGCGGGACCTGCAGGTCCTTGCTCCCGTAGAGGGCTAGTACGGGCACGTTGACCTGGCGCAGCGCAGGGGCCGGATCGTGCTGGACGAAGTACCGAAGCCAGGGACTTGTCACCTCCTCAATCTGCGACTGGATTTGTTTGGCGGTCGCTCCCTGCTTCCTGAGAATCGGTCGGAGCTTCTCCGCGACGGCGGCGGAGTCGGGAGCCGTGCGAATGATCTTCATCACGCGGCGCTGTACGCGGCGGAGGGAGTCGACGGTGGCGGAGGGCGCCCCCTTCGCCGCAGCGATTTTCGCTCTCTGTTCGACCAGGATCTTACTCCCAGGCACGCTAGGTCCGGCCATCAGCACAAGAAAGTCCACCGCTTCCAGCCGGGTGTGCACCATAGGAGCGAGGAGTCCCCCCTCACTCATGCCTAGCAGTCCCACCTCGCTGGAATCGATCATGGGACGGGCCTCTAGGAAGCGGGCGGCGGCCGCCACATCCCGGGCAAGGTCCTCGGACGTGGCCCCCTCGTAGGTGCCCTCCGAGTCGCCAACCCCACGCTCATCATAGCGGAGAACAGCGATGCCCTGGCGCGTCAGGTGGTCGGCCAGCACGAGGAAGAGCTTGTGGTTGAACACCCTGGAGTTCCGGTTCTGCGGGCCGGAGCCGGAGATGAGCACCACAGCGGGGTGGGGCCCCTCGCCCTGGGGGCGCGTGAGGGTGCCCGCCAGCGTGATGCCGGCCGATTCGTTCTGGAAAGCGACGGTGTCCTGTATGTACGGGTATGGCGGCTCTGGGTGCTGTGGACGGGACGGGGATTTCGCGCTCGTCTCGTCGGCGGGTGTGAGCGTGAGCGGAAACGACCGTCCGTTCTGTGTCCACGTCCCCTCAATCTTTGAGCCATCGGACGTGAGCGTTCCCTCGTACGTCCCACCGATTTGGGCGACGGTGAGCACGACACGGTCCGCTGTCGCCGTTACGTCCGACACCGGGATGCCGGTCGCTCCCTGGTCGGGACTGTCCATCGTCGCCGTCAGCCCCCCATCGTCGCCACGCTTGATGTGGAAGACGAGACGAAGTTCGGTGCCGCCAGCCTTCAGGGTGCCCGACCACGACCCGAGAGGGACGTTCTGCGCCGCTCCCGTCAACGGAAACATGAGCCCTACGATGCAGGTGACGAGAAGGCAGCGATTCCAAATGTCCATGGGACGGGAGAAGTGTGGGAAAAAACTCGGACATGAAGACGGGGCGCACGCTGGACATGTTACGAGGCACCGTGTGATACGGGCCCAAGGCTGGTACCCAGAGAAGAGTCGGCACACGCCCTCGTGGGAAGTCCCCTCGATTTTCCCCGGCAGCTGCTGGTCCCCACTGCCCCCGAACGAACCGCTCCTACCGAGGCCTTCTCACAGCTTCACCTTCGTCGGCCCCTGTCTCGCAAGGCGGGCGCCGAACCGGGCCTCTCCGGAGGACGGTCCGACGGGACGCGCTGAGGGACGCTGTTCTCCACGTCGCGAACAGGTGCAGGCGGCCTATCCCGTACGCGACGGTTTTCTGCACCAGATCACGTCTTTTCTGCAAGCGACGATCGGGCGGGATCAGTAGATTTTAGCCTCTTTTGTACTCCCGCCGCCGGGCACGGCCCGACAGCGAGACGCTGGAGTAAGGAAAGCGGCACTGCCCCGAAACCTGAGCACGAACCGCCCCGTGACGAGAACGAAGCATCCCGTTCATGGCCAGGGAGATGGGGAACGTCAGTCACCCTCCTCACCGTCACTCCTCGTCGTGGAGCGCACCCCCGACCTTCAGTCCTTTCTCCGGACAAGTCTGCAGAGGGCGTATCAGGTCGCCGTAGTGTCTGACGGGAGTAGTGCCGTACAGCACCTCAAGCATTGTCCCCCACAGGGACTGGTCATCGGGCAGGTGACGGCCCAGGGGAATGAGACATTGAGGCTCGCTCTCCAGGATGCGAAGTCCCCCCCAGTTCTAAAGCTACGGGAGAGGCGCTTTCCGGCGGAGTGGGCCGACCGGGCGCTCCGGCATCCGTTCCTACGAGCCGACCTTCTCCGAGCCGTGGATCGGCTGGTGCGAATGAGGGACAGACTCAACGGGATGCGCCACTTGGAACCGCGCCTGCACGAGACCGGGGATACGGGGCGGTAGCGGATTATGGCGGGAAGAGGAGCGAACTGGGGGCGAGGCGTATCACATTGGGGACCCAGAGGGCGAAGCCTCATCATCGGCGCACCGCCGAAGCAAAGCCCGGATGTGCTGAAGCTCATCGTCGTTCGTCGTGTGGCCCAGGCCTTCGTAGGCTCGCATGGTGACCGCAGCCCCCATTCCCCGGAACACCTCGGCCGTTTCGCGCACCCGCTCCAGGGGGATGTACGGGTCCTGATGGCTGCATCCGAGGAAGACGGGCGTGCCGTCCAGGAAGCCTTCGTAGCTGAGAGGCGCCTCTTCGGGGCCGATGAGGCCTCCGCTGAGGCCGACCACTCCCCCGTAGCGCTGAGGGTTGCGGGCTGCGTACTCGGTTGCCAGACAGGCCCCCTGGGAAAAGCCGAGTAGGACCGTCCGCTCCGGCCCAGGGCCGGCCGCCTCGATGGTCTCGACTACGTCGGCAACGGTCTGGAGGGCAGAGGTGAGTTCCGGTTCGTTCTGCTCGGCAGGGGCCATGAAGGACTGGGGGTACCATGAGCGCATGGCAGCCTGGGGGGCGCGATACGCTACACCCGGCACCGATAGTTCGTCGGCAAGATCCAGCATGCCCTGGGCCGACGCCCCACGGCCGTGCAGAAGGACCACAGCGACCTGCGCGTCCTCAAGCGCTACGCCTTCTTCGAGCACTGGCTGGCCTCGGTGTGGGTCGTCCGCGGAGGAAGACATGGGAGCGGAAGCGAAATCAGTCGTAGAGCACGGGGGTCTCGGTGTTGGAGCATTCGCAATTTCGGGGCGCACGCCCCGTCAGCTCTCCGGCCGGCTCCTTCGAGCGGCACCGAGACATATTCCGAGAACGGCCTCGGAGGAGAGCAATCTCGTCTCCGCCTGGAATGATGGGCCGTAACCGGAGATTCGGGGGTGTGTTCGAGGACGCTGACGCTGCGCTACGTGGGTGGGGTGAGGGAAGGCAGGATCCGCTCCAGCTCGTCCCTGCGGTCTTCGAGCCAGGATGGCAACTGGAGGTTTGCCCCGAGGTCTGCCTCGGGCTCGTCGATGAGAACGCCCGGCCCCTCCGTCGCGATTTCGAAGAGCAGGCCCGACGTCCAGTCTGGATCGCGGAAGTAGATGGCTTGGAAGTACTGCCGATCCTTGACGTCGGACACCTGGAGCCCCCGTTCACGCAGAGCAGCCTGCCAGGTGGCCTGTGCGTCGGCGTCCGGCGCCCGAAAGGCAACGTGATGCACCGTGCCCTGCCCCATCCGTCCGGACGGATGGCGGTCTCGCACGAGCAGGTCAACCGCGGTCCCGACTCCCGTGCCTGGCCCCTGTACGCGCAGGCGATCCCCGTCCGTGCCGCTCCGCGACCAGCCGAACACATCCGTAAAGAGCTCGACGGTCCGATCATCGGCGAAGACCGGCAGTGTGGGGGCGTGAAAGCCCCGGATTGCCAGATTCGGCGGGACGGGTCCGTCGGTCCAGGGCGCAGCGTCGGCCGAGTCGGGAGTGGGCACCAGCTCAATTTTGAGCCCGTCCGGACCAGAAACGTGGAGGAACGGATCGCCCAGCCGCTCCCCAGCCTCGACGTCGATGCCTCGGTCGGCGAGACGGACCCGCCAGTCCGCGAGCGATCCGTTGGGAACGGCAAACGCGACGGCTTGAGCCATGCCGGCTCCGGGCCGCCCATTCGCGGCCTGAGGCCAGGGGAAGAACGTCAGAACCGTGCCCGGTCGGCCAGTGGCGTCACCGTAGTAGAGATGGTGCGTGGTCGGATCGTCGAAGTTGACAGTCGTTTTGACCCGGTGCAGACCAAGGACTCCGGCGTAGAAGTCGAGATTGTCCTGGGCGTCTCCGGAGAGGGCCGTAACGTGGTGGACTCCAGGAAGGGTAGCGTCAGGCATGGGACGGAGGCATCACCGAACGGACACGCATCTACGCGGCGGAGGGGGGGTCGTCGGTACGCTCGACGACGGCGAGTGTACAACGGCTGGCGCACACGAGGTGGTCGGCCTCGTCCCGGATCTTGACGGCCCACACCTGCGTGGTGCGGCCGGTGTGGAGGGACGTGGCCGTGGCCGCAAGCCGCCCGTCGCGCACTGGACGCACGTGATTGGCGTTCACCTCTACCCCAACGGCGGTGCGGTCCGGCGGCGTCGCCAGGTGTCCCCCGATGCTGGCCGCGCTTTCGGCAAGGACGACGCTCACGCCTCCGTGCAGCACGCCGAACGGCTGATGGTGGTCAGAGGTTACCGGCATGGTAGCCACCACGCGCTCGGGCCCAGCTTCCTGAACCTCGATGCCCAGGAGCTGAGCCACACCCCCCAGGTCCTCAGGCAGTGGTGCCCCGTCCGAATCATCGTCGTGCGAAGAGGAGGGGGGCATGGGAAGATTGTAGGGGACTACCGTACGCCCTGATCACTCTTCGAAGGCCGTGAGGGCAATCGTCGTGTTGTGCCCCCCGAAGCCGAAGGCGTTGGTGAGGGCCGCCGTGACCTCCCGCTCTGCGGGCTCGTTCGGCGTGTAGTTGAGATCGCAGTCTTCGTCGGGCGTCTCGTGGTTGATGGTTGGCGGAACGCGACCGTCCCGGATGGCGAGGATGGTGGCGATGGCCTCGGCCGTCCCGGCCGCCCCGAGCATGTGCCCCGTCATGCTTTTCGTCGCGGATATGTTGAGATCGTAGGCGTGATCCCCGAACACCTGCTTCACGGCGTCGGACTCGATGACGTCGCCGACGGGGGTGGAGGTCGCGTGCATGTTGATGTGTTGTACGTCCGTCGGGGCCAGGCCGGCGTCGTCGAGGGCCTTCTCCATGGCGAGGGCGGCGCCTCGGCCGTCCGGGTCGGGGGCGGTGTAGTGGTGCGCGTCGTTCGACTTGCCAACCCCAGCCACCTCAGCGTAGATGGGAGCGTCTCGCTCCCGAGCATGCTCCAGCGTTTCCAGCATCAGGGCACCGGCCCCTTCCGCCGGGACGAACCCATCCCGATCCACGTCGAACGGGCGGCTGGCCCGCGTCGGCTCGTCGTTCCGCGTGGAGAGGGCCCGCATCGAGGCAAAGCCCCCGACGCACAGCTCGTTGATCGAGGCCTCCGTCCCGCCCGCAAGTATGGCTCGGGCATGGCCCTGCCGCAGGAGAAGAAGCCCGTCGGTAATGGCGTCGTTGCCGGTCGCGCACGCGCTCACGACACAGTGATTCGGTCCTCGCAGCGTGTGCTCCATGGCCACGAGGCCAGCGGCCATGTTGCTGATCATCATGGGCACAAAGAAGGGGGAGATGTGACGCGCGCCGTTCTCCTCGAGGTCCAGGACAGAGTCGACGAATAGGTTGCTCCCACCGACGCCCGTGCCGAAGATGACACCGATCTCGTCCCGAGTTTCCGGGTCGAGCTCGTCGGTGTCGAGCTCCGCGTCGTCGAAGGCCTGCTGAGCCACGGCGAGGGCGTACTGGCTGAACGGATCCTGGTGCCGGGCTAGCTTCTCGTCCATGTAGTCGGTCGGGTCGAACCCAGAGACTTCGCAGGCGATCTTGGTCCGGACATCGGACGCGTCGAACTTCGTGATCGGCCCGGCCCCACTCTCGCCGTTCAGAAGGCGGTCCCAGAACTCGGCGACGGAGTGACCGAGCGGCGTCAGGGCGCCAAGACCAGTGACAACAACGCGGCGGTCAGGAGCGGTGGAAGCCATGAAGACGAGGAAACTGATCCGCAGATGGTGCTAGCACAGGACGAGGTCCGAGCTCTTCGACCAGTTCAGTGCATGCTCGGAGCGGCATCGAACGGGGAACGCGTCCCCTCGTTGCACGCCCCGGACGAACCTATGTCTCCGCCAGGGCACGGTGTCCGCGGCGTCACCAGTGAGGTTGGACCCATGCAGTGTAGCGTCCCGCCCGCTCCGAAACAAGGGGTTCCGCCGTGGTCACGCGGATTTAACCAAGTGAAAAGAGCGGCGTCTTTTCCGAGCGCTGCTCTCCATCGGTCTCACAGTGGGCGCTGGCACAAGCCAGGGGCGCTGCCGGGCGACCACCCTCGCAGCAGATCGTCAGGAGTTCTCGAGGGTTTCCGCCACCGCCCATGCAGGGCGAGCTCACGGCGTCCGAACGACAGCGTAACGCATGTTCTTCGTTCAGGGACTTTCTTCTACGATTTGCCTTCTTATATTGGGGACACGTATACTCGACAGTGGTGCACTCCTCACTCGGACAGAACCTTGAGACGCGTGGACTCAGCGACCCGGTCGCTTACAAGCCAACCGGGTGCGGCACGCTCCTGGCCTCCCCTCAACAGGGCTACGAGCCGGACGACGGGGATGCCCGAATCGAGCCGCCGTTCCCTCCTTGCAGACGAAGCACCGCGTCCCTCATCGCTCTGACTCTTCACGAGCCGATCTTCGAACAGCAATGCCTACTCGCTCCGCTTTTCGCTTCGACCCCAAGGCCATCGTCGGGTCCTTCGCCATCGGTGTGGTATTCGTCGTCCTCTTCACGTGGATGAACGGAGGAACACTGGGCGCGCCCGTCTTCCCCCTCCTTGCGATGGTATCCGGCTTTATTCTCGCTGGGATCGGGTACGGGTACCTCAGCGAAGGAGAAACAGTAATGGAGCCCGCCCTGGCGGCTGTCTTGGTAGCCGTTGCGGCCTACTTCATCATCGATGCCCTCGGCCTCAAGGCGTTCGACCCTCTCGTAAATGATGGGAGCTTCACGTACGTCATGGTGATCTCTTTCCTGAACGGCCTCATTCTGACCTTCGGAGGCGCCTGGGCCGGAGAAACCCTCCAACGGACGTACGCCGGATCCGGAGAGCCGACCCTGGCCTGGGGGTGGATTATGACCGGAACGATTCTTGGGTTTGCCATCAGCCTGTTCCTGATCAACGCTGTGATCTGGCTCCTCGGGCTTCTGGCAGGGCCCTTTGCGGCACTGAAGCCGGGCAACGCCTGGATCATGCTCTTTATCGTCTTCCTTGGTTTGCAAGCGACCGGGTACGTGTGCGCCTTCCGATCTCCGGGCGACACCTCGTACGAGGCGGCCATTGCAGGCCTCATCACGCTCGTTCTCCTGATCGATGTGTTTGTCCTCTCGCTTCAAGGAGAGACGAGAATTCTGACCTACGGCCGGATGGTTCTCGTGCTCATCATCGGCATCATTGCGTCCCTCGTGGGAGGCTATATCGGGGAGCGCGTGCAGGCACAGGCGGAAGGCGCCCGCTGAGTGGTGCCCTCAAAACCGGTGGACTTAGGCCCTCCGTCGCCTGCCTGAGACCTGGAGATTGCGGTCCTACTCACCGGGCCGCTGGATCTCCACGCGGCGGTGGGCCCGTGCGTAGCCACCAAAGATTCCCGTCCCCCCGTTCACGTGCTCGATGACGTTCGGGATGGTTCCGGGGCCGAACCCACCACTGCCGAATCCACCCTGCTGCAGCTGCTGGCTCCGAATGAAGTCGTAAAGGTTGTCGTCGACGACGTGAACGGCCACCTCGTTCGGGCCGAAGAAGGCGACGGACAGCCAGGGGAGTTGAACCCTGATGCCGTCATTCTGGACACGTTCGAAGTTCTCTTCGTTGAGCAGGCCGGAGGATGTGACACGGAGCGCCGTGAGGGTGTCTTCCTCGGCGTCGTAGTTGCTGGCGTACGGGGGCGTTAGCTGTGCGCGCAGCTCCTTGGCAGGCGTGTCTTCGAAGTCGAGGAGCGAGGTCGTCGTCAGGACTAGAATGCTCTGTCCCTCCCGCGCGCTCCGAGGGGGAGTGACGGTAAGGGCGGGTTGGTTGGCCCCCTGATACACGGCCTGCTGGTTCTCGACGCGTACCACCCCAATGGTGTCGGGCACAGTTGTCGTCGCCGTAACCTCGGTTCCCCCCGCGGTCGTCGCCACCAGTTTGTATGTCGCTTGGGGACGAACGTGGGCGGGGCCGACCGGAGTGTACACGCCGGGCTGTTTCTCCTCGAAATTGTACGTTTCTACCGGGGTTCCTTCCGCCCCGAGGCGACGAACCGAGACGTCTGCGTTGCGCACGGCATTGTCGGTCGGGTCGTATGCCGCATCCGTCGGCACGCTGCGCGTAAGCCGGATGGTTTCCATCGGCGCTCCGGCCTGCAGGTACGCCTCTACGACGACCTGGGACTCAGGCCTCGTCGAGGTCGTATCGCAGCCCATGGCGAGCAAGACGGCGGCGAACAGAACAGCGATCCGAGCGGGGACCGGAGACATTGAAGGGGGTGGGCTCGTTCGAGAGAAATGGTCCGTGGGTTGAGGTTTGGAGTGGGGGGGCCGGTCGATCAGAACGTTAGCGAGAACGAAATATTCGGAATGGGAACTGGAATCTGTGGCACTACAGTGCGCGTGACGGGCTCCTCGCCCTGCGTGTCGTACTGGTAAAACCAGATATTGCGCCGGGCATAGGCATTCACGACCTGGAACTGTAGCTCGTAGTCGGCGATGCCGAAGAAACGCCCTGTGCGGGCAATGCCGAGATCGAGCCGGTGGTACGCCGGAAGGCGAGCGTTGTTGAAGGGACTCACGAACACGTTGCTGCCCGATTCCGAGGTGCCGGGGCTGAAGGGAAATGGGCTGTCAACGACTCTGTAGCGCAGCTTCGGCCGCGTGTACGCCTGTCCGGTCGCGTATTCGAACGTGCTCGACAGCCGCCACTTCTTAGTGAGGTGATAGTTGGCGGCAAGCGTCAGAGTGTGAGTGCGGTCGTAGTTGGGGGGATAGTACTGCGGTCTTCCCGTTTCGGAGAGGTTGATATTCGGAAATTTCCGTTCAGTGCGGCCGAGCGTGTAGCTCAGGAACCCGTTCAGCCGTCCTTCGGGACGACGGAGCAGAAGCTCGCCCCCGTAGGCTCGCCCTTCGCCGAAGTGGAACTGCTCGGCGTACGGAACGCCGGCCTGATCGGAAAGAAACGGGTCCCGCTCGAACAGATCGCGCATCGTGCGTGCGTATCCCTCTACTTCCAGCTGCCAGTTACCCCCAAGGTCGGCGTTGGCACCAAGGATGAACTGGTCACCGTAGGACGGGGGCACGCCCTTGTCGGCCATCAGCCACGTGTCGAACGCCGTGAAGAGCTGGCTCGTCTCCAGCGTCAGGAACTGATGATACCGGCCGTACGCAGCCTCGAGTCGAACGGACGGCATGACATCGTACTTCACCGAGAAGCGGGGCGAGAGCCGCCAGAACGAGCCCTCCGAAAAGTACGCCGCCCGGAGGCCTCCCCGCAGCGTCAAGGACTCCAGCGGCTCGTAGGTATCTTTCAGGTACAGCGCGGCCTTCTGGCCCCGGAGGTTTTGCTCGAAGGTTTCCTCACCGTCAAATGTGTTTCGCAGTCTAAACGTGAGGGTGCTCGCGCGCAGGCCGGCCTCGATGGAGTGCTGCTCGCCGGGCGTGTAGTCGAGATCGGCCTTCAGCGACACGTCGGTCACCTCGTTCGTCTGCGTGAAGCGCGTGCCCCCAAATTCGAACTCCGGCGTGCTTTCGTAGCGTGAGCCTGCGACCGAAACGGTCGAGAATACTTGGTCGGAAAAGATGTGGGACCACTCGGCACTGAGCGTGCGGTTTCCGTATTGAACGTCCGATTGCCCCCCGTTGCCCAGGTCGAGATTGAGCTGGTCCCGTCCGCCGTAGCCGGAAAGGGAGAGTTTGTCGTTGGGCCCTGCGTCGTAACTGATCTTTCCATTGATGTCGTAGAAATGAAAGCTTTCGGGCACGCCCTCTATGTCATTTAGTGCCGCGAGCACCGGTTCGAGCGTCGACCGCCGCACGGCAATCATGTAGGAGCCGGCTGGGTCGCCGTCCGCTCCCGTGCCGTACGGGCCTTCGATGTAGGAGCGCGACGCAAGGAGACCAAGATGGAGGCCCCCAGTGGTTTCCTGACGGTTTCCGTCCTTGTTATAGATGTCGATCACGCTCCCGAGCCGCCCTCCATACTCGGCGGGGTACCCCCCTTTGTAGACCTTCACGTCTTTGATGGCGTCGGGATTGAAGGACGAGTAGAAGCCGAAGAAGTGCGTCGGGTTGTAGACCGTCGTGCGGTCGAGTTGGATGAGGGTCTGGGCCGGACTACCGCCCCGGATGTACAAGCTGCTGGAGTAGTCGGATGCCGTCGTGATGCCGGGGAGCAGCGCGAGCGACCGGAAGACATCGGGCTCCAACACCGAAGGGAGCTGTGTGATAGAGGCTGTTTGCAGTTTGTCCACCCCGACTTCCTGGTCAGTTGTCCCCCGCGTGCCCGTCACCACGACCTCGTCCGTCTGCAGGTCTTTCCGGGGAAGCTCCACGTCGAGACGACGGGTTTCTCCCGCTTCCAGCGTGACCTTTTCTGTGCGTGTTCTGTAGCCGAGATAGGAGAAGACGATCGTGTAGGTGCCGGGCGCCAGGTCCTGAATTGTGTAGTAGCCCGAGTTGTTAGTGGCGGCACCACGACGCGTATCCTTCACGACCACGTTGGCCTGCAGTAGCGTCTCGCCGGTCTTGGCGTCGCGCACGTACCCGTTGAGGCTAGCGCTCTCCTGAGCTGCCGCGGGTGGGCCCATGAAGGCGATGCAGAGTACGTAGAGACCCGCAAGCAGAACGGGCTGGCTGATACGGCTCATGGAAGCTACGCTGAAGAAAGTGTTAGTAGTCTTGAGGAGCGACGAGCGGGGCCAAATCAATCTTGCATGCCTTCTCAACGGCCCGAATAGACGTATGATGCTCGCCTTTTGACGAGCATCCGTATTATTCGACGAAACGCCCGTATAAAATGACGAGTGTCTACCTTATCCGGTGCATTTTTCGCTCGCCTGTTCGGATCGAGCGAGCGTTCGGGTCGTAGGGGGCGTGCACACATCGAGCCCGTTAAACGCTGCCGCTCCGGATCGGCCTTGGCCATGGTCTCCCATCGTTTGGTTGCCCTTCTCCTCCTTGTCGGCTTCCTTTTTCCTCTTGCTCTGCCAGGGCACGCCCAAATGAGAGAGATGGCAGATACGACCGAGGCCAACACGGTTGAGGAGGCCGCACGGGCGGCAGCTCAGCAGTGGCTTCAGCATGTCGATTCCGGGGCGTGGTCTACCGCCTGGAACGACGCAGCCCCCCTGCTGCGGGAGGACATGACGGCAGAGCAGTGGGAGAGTCGGGGCGCTCAAGCCCGAAGGATCCTCGGTCCTCTTCGCTCGCGGCGGCTCATTCGCGCACAGCAGCGTGATTCAGTCCGGCAGGCCTCCAGGTCCGGCCCCTTTGTCCTTCTACGGTACCGGTCGACGTTCAGGGCGGGCCTCTACGTTGAGACGATTCTCACTGCGAGGACTGACGACGCCTGGACGGTGGCCAGCTACGAGGTCGCCCCGATCGCCGCCGCAGGCACCCAGGACTCGACGGCACCGCGGCCATAGGAGGAAGACGATGGCACCCGCACGCGGAGGTCCTGCTCCGGCGGTGATGAACCAATCGTCCACTACAACAAAGAAGGGGCGACCGTTGGCTGGTCGCCCCCCCTTCAGAGGTACTGCCAAGACGTCCGGCGCGTCACCTAGGCTTCTTCTCCGGCCAGCGGGTATCCGGACTGCCGCCAGCCCGCGTAGCCCGCTTCGAAGTCGGCTACGTTCGTGTATCCCTTCTCCTCGAGCTTCTGCGCGGCCTCTGGCGAGGCGTCACAGTCGGAGTTGGCGCAGTACACCACGATCTGCTCGTCCTTGTCTGGAACGAGCGCTTCAACCTGGTCGATGTCGCCGGTGGGCACGCTGACGGAGCCCGGGATGTGCTTCGCCTCATAGGCATCCCGCGGCAGCGTGTTGATCAGGACGGGGGGTTGGTCACTTTCAAGTTCCTCTTTCAGGTCGTCGGCTGTGATGGTCGTCAGGGTGTCAGGCATAGTCGTCAGGATGGGTTGAATGCACAAGATGCGGTGGGAGTCTGTCGTCCTAGTTTTTCGAAACGTGCATTCCAGTAACGAGATCCCTCTTCCGGGCGCGCGTCCCGAAGGTGTTACGCGACTCCCAGAATTTTGCCGATGAGAAGAAGAATCTGTCCCGCACAGGAGCCGTTGGGCGACATCGATCATCCTCTGCGCTACCAACTACTCCCATGATTCATCCCCGATCACTTGCGGCCTGGGCGCTGCTCGTCGTACTCGCTGGACCAGTGCGGGCGCAGGACACGACCGACGTGGCATTTCGCGTCCAGATGCCCGATAGCGTTGTCGTGACCGCCTCTCGTGTAGCCTCCACGGTCCAGCAGACAGGACGTCGCGTCACCGTCTACACGCAGCGGGACATCCAGTCGCTTTCCGTGAACACTATCGACCAGCTGCTCAACGTAGCGGCGGGGGTCGACGTGCAGAGCCGGGGAGGATTCGGGGTGCAGAGTGACCTTCGAATGCGCGGTTCCACGTTCAACGGCGTACTGCTTCTGCTGGATGGGGCCCGCATCAACGACCCGATGACGGGACACTTCCTGATGGACCTGCCAGTGCCGCTCTCTGAGATTGCCCGGATAGAAGTGCTTCGGGGCCCAGCCACTGCCCTCTACGGCCCGGATGCGCTCGGCGGCGTGGTCCACCTTATCACGAAGACAGCACTGCGGAGCGGACAGATGGTGGACACTGGGCTTGCAGCGCAGATCGATGGCCGATACGGAGAGAATGATTTGTACGACGCCGGTGGTGCGGTGCGCCATGTGGGCACAACCACGGCGGTGAGCGCCGCGACTGCCCTGCAGAGTAGCGATGGGCAGGTCATCCGGATGGGCGGACAGCCGGTTACCTACAGGGACGGTGACCCCGTCCGCACCGATTTCCGGCGCCGGGTCGGCACCGCCGCCCTCGCGCGCAATCTCGGGGGTGCTACCTTGTACGCGCGGGTGGGGGCCTTGTCGACCCGCAACGGTGGCTCTACTACTCGGTGCTACCTTGTACGCGCGGGTGGGGGTCGACGACCGCGACTTTAGTGCCTGGCACTACTACACAGACTTTTCGGGTGACAGGGCCCGGGAGTCGACCTCGACGTTCTGGACGCAGGTACGGGCGGTTAGTGACCGGAACGCATCGACAAGATGGCGCGCACAGGCCTCGGCGAAGCAGCATCGCGACCGCTACGTGTACAATGCCAGCGCCACCCCGAGTCGACACACGAGCCGCATGCTGAACCTGCAGGCGCAGGCCTCCCGCACCGTCGGGGCAGTGCGGGTTACGGGCGGCGCGTCCGGGCAGCTTCGCGGGATCGACAGCAACAGCTACGGCCTCCACAGCGACGTTTTCGGCGGAGCGTTCGTCCGCCTGCGGTGGACTGCTACGTCCCGCCTGACCGTTAACCAGAGCCTACGTGTCGACTACGATCCGCTCTACGGGGTGGAGCCGACGCCTCAGTTGTATCTGGCCTATAGTCTCGGCCCTGCGACGCTGCGGGCCGGTGGCGGGCGGGCTGTGCGAGCGCCGAACTACGTGGAGCGTTTCATCGACAGCCGCGTCAACAAGGGAAATCCGAGCCTTGATAGCGAGAAAGCGTGGTCCGGAGAGATCGGGCTTGACCTGCGGCCGCCCGGCCCGGTGGGCCTGCACCTCACCGGATTTGCCCGCAACACAGAGGATCTCATTGACTATATCCGGCGAGACGGAGTCTTCCGGGCCCGCAACTTGAACGGTGCTACCCGCGGTATCGAGGCGGAAGCACGGGCTGAGTGGTCTCTCGGTGAGGGACGGGTGCACCTGCGGTCAAGCTACACGTACCTCGACCCCGACTTCGATGTCCAACCCGTAACAGATTACAAGTACGCCAGCACCAGCACGCAACATCTTCTGCAGGGAAGTGCCTCGATTACGACGGGAGGCACGACCGTGGGCGTTCAGGGCCTCTGGAAGGACCGACTGATCAACGATGGCCCCGCCACAGGAACCTACGGGGTTGCGCACGGCCGCATCGGCCACACCTTTCAGCTGGGAGGCCAGCGCGCCACCGTTTCGCTGGAGGTGCGCAACCTGTTCAACCAGGAGTACACCGAGATCTTCGACGCGCCGATGCCGGATCGCACGCTGCTGGTAGGGGCCAAGGTCCAGCTCTAGCGCGCAGCACTGGGCGGGCGGATGTCCCCCCGATCAGAGGGACTGCGTGTACCGACTGTAGGCGTTCTGGCGTAGAGGCCGTCCTCTGGTACCGTTTTGACTTCGTCGTGTCGGCTCGGCAATGAATCGAAGTCGGAAGGCGAGGAATGATAGATTTTCCGTAAACCCAACAGTGTGAAGTTGTTTGCTCGAAGGAGCCTCCCCTGACTGGGTGTAAGAGATCCCCCGATAGCCGACCCCCGGCCTTCAGAAAATGGCCGCCCGGAGGCCCCCGATCGCGGAACGACCGAAATTTATCATGCCCGCGCCCTGAGCGAAGCGAGGAAGTAGTCCTGGGCTGAGCCCGACGAACGGAGGGCGAGTTCGATAAATTTCAGTGGAGCGAGAGCGGGCCTCAGGCCATTTTCTGCCAGCCAAGCCCTTTTCGTCCATTTTGGGGCTGCCAAAATGGACGCCTCGCGGGAAAGAAAGCTTCTGTTCTGTGGCGATAAGCTCGCCGAAACGGCGAAGCAGGACAAATCCACTGGGAAATGGAGCGGCTGACACCTCTACGAAAACAACTTCACACTATTGCCGTAAACCTATAATGATCAACGTTTTCACGTCGCAACGTTTGGCGTCCCGAACCTGCCCAAAAGGGGTAGATCCTACTGATCCTACCGACATCTCCCACTGAAATCCACGTGACATCCCCATCTCTGCCCGGTACTCGGTCCGGCCGCACCAACACAGGCCCGGGGTCTTGGGTGCACATTGGAACAGGCCTGACCCCGAGCGCAGACGCGGCCCCCTATGCCTCAGCGAGAGCGAGGGCGGCGATCAGTCCGGCGAGGAGGAGCAGGACGCCACCCCCCGTTCCGGATTCGCTGCCGGTGCCCTCTCCGTTTTTCGAGGACGATTTGCTCTCACCGGATTCACGGCGATCCTGTGAGACCGAATCCGGAGGTATCGTCTGCGGGGTCGGGCGAAGCTGTTCGTCCTGCGTTTTCATCCGCGACGGCATCACGCCCCGCAACGACTCGACATTCGCCAACGCCGGGATCTGAGCGATCGGAAACCGCCCCGAAACGAGTTGCCCGGCGGTCGCCGCGTCCTTAAGCCCGAGCCGCTCCAAGGCCACACGCAGTTGCTCGGTACTCGCCGCCGCTATGGCGTCGATGGTGACGCGCCCATTGCTGACACGCAGGCCTGGTGAGTTTGGCTCAAACGTGTCCCCCCCGCGCTTCTGAAAGGCTTTGTACTGGTGGTAGAGCGTAAGCAGATCTAAGCCCGCCTTTGCGAGCGGACCATCCTTTCCCTCCATGTCGGAACCGTGGAAATCCCGAAGGGCCTTAGCCCGGATGCTGTCGGCCGGCTGCTGAGCCGCTGTGGACCCGGGGAAGACTGCCCCCACAAGAAAGCCCACCAGACTTGCAAGGACGAAAAACGAAAAACGACACCGCATCGGACAGTCGTGCATTGGGCAGTGGATATGGTGATGGGGAGAAAGCGGGGCTCACGGGCCATCGGTCTCGGACGAGCCTCTGCACAGCGGAGAATGACTCGCCCTCGGCGTAGAGGAGATACACACCGCCCTGCAGATTAGGTCCATCCTCCACCGTCGTCGGGGCGACGGCCGGAAGAGGACCGCCGTGGAGAACAGCCCTTGTCGGCTGAGTGGGGCCTGGAATATCCCTGTTCGCCTCTGAGAACGGGCCGAAGAACGCGGTGCCGACCGGACCGGATCCCGTTGGCGGGATCTCAATCGTCGTACCCGGTGCGGCGGGACCCCAGCGTGTTCTGGGCGGCGGAATCGACCTGCCGGGCCGATGTGGGCTGGTGGGACGAGGACGCCCACCCCGGGGAGAGCGATCTCGAGGGAGGCGAACACCTTCCCATCTGCCGCACCCCGAACGACAACGGCAGAACCAGACGCGGAGGGGACCAGTCATCACGGGGGATTGGCTGCGGGAAAGGGAGGCGGAGCGGGCCCGTTCGGTCAAGGCATCGCTCTGCTGCAGTCGTGGCGGCCCTCAAGCAAGTGTAGGAGTGCGAGGAGCAAAACAAAAGAGGCGGAATCCGGTGCGCGGGGCCCGCAGAAATTCGGTCAGGAATGCCCCGTGCTGGTTGAAGGACTTCCGGACGTGGGGCTGCGATGTAGGGCGAAGGGGAGGAACAGTCCTCCCCTCAGTCGAAGTACGCCCCGAGAGGTTCTCCTTCCACGGGTCACCTCCGAGGTGGACGTGGATCTGCGGCTCCAGGCCCGTTCCCCATCTCAGCACTTCTTCAGTGCCCGCCTCTGCAGTGCGAGTCTTGCCTTGGCGAAGGTCCGAGACCAAACGGATGGGAACCATGGGCCCCGACTCCGGTAAATTAGTATACTCTAATCTTTGAGTTAGGTGTATAAAACTTAAGGATGAGTCGTACTAGTCCGTTCGGTCCGGGGAGGCGCACTGCGTGACCAGTTGGATCGAAGTGATGCTGATCGCACTGGGCGCTCAGCTCGCGGTGCTTCCAGGGGAGAAGGTGCAATTTATCATTGCCGGCCTCTCGGCCCGCTACAATCCCTATCTCATCGTTGCCGCTGCCGGAAGCGCGTTCGCCGGTTGGACTGCCGTGGAGATCCTCTTTGGAAGCGCTCTGCGGGAGGCCTTGCCTGGAGTGTACCTGGACCTCCTCACCGCGGGGCTCTTCCTACTTTTTGCGGTCATGTTGTACCGCTCGGCACCCCAGGACGGGGAGAATCCGTCCGAGACCGGCGAAGACTCCGGACGGTTCCTGGGGGAGGGGAACGCCGAGGTGCTCGGCATCGAGCTTCCCGACGCGACCGCAACCTTCCTGGGCATATTTTCGATGATGGCCTTTGGGGAGGTGGGGGACAAGACGCAACTGGTTACCATCAGCCTCGCCGTTCAGTACGGGGCGACCTCGGCGATCTGGGTCGGAGAAATGCTCGCCATTCTCCCGGTTAGCCTCGCGAACGCGCTGTTCTTCCATCGATTTGCGCATAGGGTCGACCTTCGGAAGGCTCACTACGCCGGAGCAGGACTATTCGTTTTCTTCGGGCTTGACGTCTTCCTCGCGGCCACGACAGGGCATTCCGTTTGGGGAACGGCGGTAAATACCGTCTCGGATCTTATTCCGGCAATTGGCGGCGGCCTCTGACCGACGGGGAGGAGGTATGAAAGGCCGGTCGTACCCTGACCAGTTTCAGTCACTGACGAGCCGGACCTTCTACGCTCCACCATCATCGGAGGGTCGGTCAGGGGTGCAGCCACCGGAGACGCTAGCCGATCGCCGCAGACCCAGTGCTCTACGTGGCCAAGACGCAACGGGGCCGAGACGCAAGACCCAGGGACGAAGAAGAACACACTACCAGACGGAAGCTGCTTCGAGTCGTGCCGCGTGGGCATCCCTTCGTCCCGCCCAGCGCCCGGGGCGAGCACAGTTCCGCTCAAGCGCCTCCGGCGCCAGAGGCTCCATTTCGACGGCTGGCCCGCGGGGCTCCTGACCGCGAGGATCCATCGACACGATCCGTTTGGCGCTCCCTGTTTCCCAGAAGAGTGATCTTTCGCCGCAGGTCTGCGTCTTCAACCTTGCCGAGGGCATTTCGCGTGTCGATGATGCGCGGCGCATGGCGCGCGATGCGCTCGTGGTCGAACGCGTCATGGTCCGTCACGACTACAGCGACGTCGCAGTCCTGTAGGGCCTCTGGAGTAAGGTCGACGGAGGGCACGTCAATCGTCTCTCCGTCCTGCAGGTCGACCTCGTAGGACGGAACGTGGGGGTCGTGGTAGCACACGGTACCGACGTTCTTCTCCTGGAGCAGCTCGATGATCTTGCCGGCAGGAGCGTTGCGCGTGTCGCTTACGTTCTCTTTATAGGCGACCCCGAGGATGAGCACCTCTGCGTCTGCGAGCCGTACCGGCTGCTGGGCAACAGCCTCTACAACCGCCTCCACAGCGTAGCGCGGCATGCTCTCATTTACGCGGGCGGCCAGCGTGATGAAGCTCGTCTCGAAGTCGTATTTCTGGGCGACCCACGACAGGTAGTGCGGGTCGATCGGGATGCAGTGCCCTCCAAGCCCTGGCCCCGGATAGAAGGGCATGAAGCCAAATGGCTTCGTCGCGGCCGCGTCGATGACCTCCCACATGGAGACGTCCCCAATCCGGTCGCACAGGCGGGCCAGCTCGTTCACGAGCGCGATGTTCACGGACCGGAAGATATTCTCCAAGAGCTTTTCCATCTCCGCCGCCTTCGGGGTGGAGACGACGTGCACGTCCGCATTGAACACCCGAAGCGCCTGCTCCGCCACCGCTGCGTCCTGATCCGTGATCCCTCCCACGACAACCGGGATGGTTCCCGCCGTGTGCGTCTCGTTGCCGGGATCGGCGCGCTCCGGGCTGTAGGCGAGAAAGCAGTCCTGTCCCAGGGTGAGCCCCTGCTCGTCGGTGGCCTCCTGCAAGAGGGGCAGCACCTCTTCCTCCGTCGTGCCGGGGTAGGTTGTGCTCCTCAGAACGATGAGTTGGCCCGGGCGCAGGTGATCGGCGATCGAGCGGATGGCCGACTCCACGTGAGAGAGATCCGGATCGTTTGTGTCGTTGACCGGCGTCGGCACGCAGACGAAGAAGACATCGATTTCCGACGCCTGGTCGAACGTCGTCTGCCCCCGGAGCCGTCCGTCGGCGGTGAGACGGCGCAGGTCCTCATCGTCCACGTCATCGATGTAGTTTTCCCCGGTGTTGAGGCGGTCGACGCGGTCCGTCTCCCTGTCGATTCCGATCGTGTCGAAGCCAGCCCGGGCGTATTCGACGGCGAGAGGAAGCCCGACGTACCCGAGCCCGACTACCCCGATGTTTGCCTCTCGTGCCTCAAGACGACGTAGCAGTTGCTGGGCCGCTTCATGTTCGGCCACAGGGGAATCCTCTGCTGAGATCTGTGGAGAGTGGTCCATGCAATCGTCGGCGCTCGTGGCGAGAGAGCTTCGAGTGTGTTCGTTTCCCTAAACGCCCTCCTTGAGGGCCTCCTTGCCTACCTTCCACGGGTTCCAGGGGTCCCAGTAGCTGACCCGGAAGAGGGCCTCCATGATATACCCCAGTGAACGAACAGTGCGCAGGTAGAATCCAAAATACCAGGACATGAGAGGAATTGCGAGCCCCACTCCCCGAGAAGGCTCTTTCGTTCCGGTGACGGCCAGCACAGCCTTAATCAGGCCGTACTTTATGACGTTACTCCCCGTGTACAGAATCAAGTTAACGGTCAGTATGAACGGAATCAGGCCGACGTCCAGGACGATCAGCTGTATGATGTAGACGAGCCATTTCAAGTCCAAAATAATCATAAACAGCACATTGTCGGCCACCGTGGCCATGTCGGACCAGCTGAACGGCCCCAACAGGCGGAGCAGGTTGCTGTGCTTCCGCAACCGGAAGCGGACGAGGGAGCGACTCCACCGGTAGCGCTGCCTCGCCAGTGCCGACAGACTGGTCGGCACGTTCGTGTAGCAGACTGCGTCTGGAGCGTGCACAACCTTCAGTCCGAGCTTTCGCACCTTGAGGGTTAGGTCCCCGTCCAGTCCTGGCCCCACGTCCCAGCCGCCGAGGCGTCGGAGGGTGTCGGTGCGGAAGGTGCCAAACGCACCGGCTACGATTCGGAGCATGCCGTACTCGGTGCTCGCCGTCCGCCCGACGGTGATGGTCTTCAGGTATTCGAGCGCCTGCACCAGGGTCGTGAGATTTCGGGACGCATTCGCCACGCGAATGTCCCCCCCTACGGCTCCTACATTTTCTTCGGCGTAGAACGGGAGAAGAGACTTCTCGATGGCGTCGTCCCGGAGGTAGGAGTCAGCATCGATATGGACGACAAACTGCCCGTTGGCTAACCGCAGTCCGGTGTTTGCGGCGCTGGCTTTTCCTCCCCGTACGCGCTGCCGCAGGAACCGGTCGATCCGGCCTTCATCCTCGAGGCGGCGGCCAATCTCGGGGGTTCGGTCCTCCGACCCGTCGTCGACCACGATGATCTCCAAGTTCGCGTAGGTCTGCTGGTGGAGCGTCTCAACGAGCGATTCCAGAGTGGAGCCTTCGTCCTTCCCCGGAATGATAACGGTGACCAGCGGATATTCCCGGTAGAGTTGCCGTCGAGCGTCCTCCCGATCGTCGTTCTGCGTGACGTGCCCGTAGAGGTACTGGACGATTCCGATCCCATCTACGACAATGTACCGATTGAAGTCGATCAGAAGGAACGGCCAGAAGTAGGCGAGAAACTCCCAGGCGCTCAATCCTGCCAGGAATTGAAGAAAGGTATCGACCGTCTCTACCATGATCGGGGCTGACATCGGATGGCGCAGAATACGACTTCAGGGACCTGGCCGTGCGCGGATGCAGCCTCCAGGCCAGCATGGGCATCAGTGCGTGCGCCCCTATCTCAACTGGCACCGTTTCCCTACGATCTCCGAGAGGGGTCCCGCCCTCCTTTGCGTCGGCGGGGACCGGTGATCGGTAGCGCTCACGAGGATCGGTCCTGCGACTGGAGTGCAAGGAACTGCTCGGTGAGACGGTCCAGATCGATGCCCGGCCGAAGCGGCTGCACCGCAATGTTCAGCTCCGGGGGATGGGCAAGGTTCTGGCTGAGGACCCCCTCGATGTTCTCTTCGAGACGCTCGCCGGCCCGCTGGGCGCCATCCTGGCCCGTCTCCGTCAGCAGGAATAGATAGAGCGATTCGTTCCGGGCCGAAAGATAATCCGAGGAGCGAAGCGTGTTGTCGAAGGCGGTCGCGATTTCTTCAACGACCTCCTGGCTCCGCTCTCCCAGCTCCATCCGGAGTTGCTTCAGCTTCGTCAGCCGCACCAGTAGCAGGGAACTGGTGGAGCGCTGATACCGCTCGATCCGCGCCGCCTCCGACTCGACAATCAGCTGGAACGTCGCGTAGTCGAGCACGCGGCTTTCCCGCTCCAGGGTCGACAGCAGAGAATCGCTCAGGCCGTAGATGGCGGTTTCCTCACCCAGGGCGGTCACGTCATACGTCTTGATCCGCCGCCTAATCTGCTGCTCCGGAGGACTGGTGCGTCCGCACTGATGGCAGGTCGTTTGAACCTCCGGATTCTGAAACTCCTCGTGGCACCGCCGACACGTGTGCACAACACTGGGCTTGTCGTAGTCGACCCCAATCTGTTTGAGGTAGCGGTCACACTTGGGGCAGACAAGGCGTCCCTTCTCCCTTTCAAACTCATCTAGGGCGCCAGTGAAGCCGCACCGAAAGTGATGCACGAGGTCGTCGGCGTCAAGATTGGCCGATCCGCAGTGGGAGCACACCTCCTCGAAATTTAGAAATCCACTGCCACAGTTCTGGCACGCGTGCTGCGCCATTGCAAACTCGCCAGAGAGCAGGCGCCGGTCCTCCAGGACGGAAAGAATCCGCACGAGTTCGCCCCCTTCACTCTTCGCCCCCTGCCCGAGTAGGGGGGTCAGTTTCGGATACACGAATCCATCGCTGTTCTCAACGGTGCGACGGGGGGTGAACTCGTGACCTCGGGTCACCATGAATCGCAGGACCCGGAGCTCCACTCCTCCGTTCTTCTTCGCCTCCGTTCCTGCAACATTGCCGATCCGACGGTTGATCGAGGCCGCCCGCTCCTCGAGCGCATCCATTGTGGAGCGCTCACCCCGAACGCACTCCCCATCGACATGCGCCGCTACTTTCGACTCCTCCTCGGCAGTGTGCACCCAGAACACGGGCTTCAGGTAGATGCTCGGGGTGGAGTGATGACGGATTCGCGTGAGTAGTTCGTAGGGCTTGTCCCCTTTCCCCTCCAAAAGAAATGCCTCTGCCTCCAGCGCGCGAGATCGACCGAGGTGCTCAACGGAAACGGAGTCTGATCCACGCTCGGACTGGTCGGTGACTCGGAGGAAAGGAACGTCGGGCTGGGCCGGCTGTCCCGACGGTGCGGAAGAAACGTCCCCGGACGCTCCTTCCACACGCCTGCCGTCCGTCTCTTGTCCACTGGACGTAGGGGCCCCATCGCCAGTCCGGTTGAGCCTCTCCACCTTGGATTCCGATGGATCCAAGAGGATTCCATTCTCCCGGTCATTCCTAAGTGAGGGGGCGCCGTTGTCCGCTCGAACGGTCGACTTTGCCGGTGTTGGGGATGTCTCTGTCTTCCGGTTCTTCTGGTGCGATCCGTCTGAAGCCCCGTTGCTTCGTGCCGATCCGGACGGCTCATCCCTGACGGGACTTAACCCTCGATTCCCATTTTGCCTGAGTGCCTTCCGGAAGGCAAAGGCGAAGTCCTCGATGGAGTCCTCAATTTCGAAGGGGGATTTTGCCTCAGAGGACTCTTCCTCCCGTTCGGACCGTCCGGCCTCGGCGTTCCGCTCCGATGGGGGAGATCCACCTTCGCCCGCGTCTGCTCGAGGCCCTGTCCCTGAGTCCGGTGCACGGTTCTGCGCTCCCCGAAACGCAGAAATCGCGCTCTCAACCGTTGCTGTCTTCTGGGCAGGAGACCGCGGTCCTGTCTCTGCGTCTCGGGATACATTCTCCTCTGAGCGAGAGGCCGACGCGTCTGTTTGACTCGGCTCCTGCGAGTCCGGCTCCCCCTGCTGCTGGGTCCGGTCAGCCGTGCGCGTCGGTTCCCCTCTACTCTGCTCGCTTTCCTGCCGGCTCTGATCCGGGCCTATTTCCCCCCGATCCTGGTTCGGAGGCTGCTGATGGTCTCGTCGTACTGGTGCTTTTGGAAATTCAGCAGTACCGGTCTCAATTAAGAAGTCCGAGGGGTCCGACTGAACCAGGTCCCTCAATCGGTTCAGGGCTCCGTCGGAGTCATGTGAGGACCCGCTGTCCATGATCTCAGGATCGCATTGTGTTGGGTCGGTCTGAGACACCCAGAACGGTTCTGTTCTTTCCCGGCGTGCTACATTTCGAATTCCATCCGAGGAGGAAGGCACCCCAAACGGGCCTTCAGGCGTGGCTTACAGCAGCCTGTTTCGCCCGCAGGACGCATCACACAGCTTCGCAAGAATCAAACCACCACGGCTTCTGATGTCAGTAGGGCCGTTCCTCCCCGGCTGAGTCCGCAGCGTTCATCCACCTAGCGGCGACAACCCTCTCCCGGTTTTTCGCCACCCGAGCCTCGTTTGGAAGTCAGAAGAGGGTATAGCAGACTATGAAACCTATCATGCGGTTCCTGTTCTCTCTTGTAGAAAAGGCGCAGAGCAATGAAGGAATTTGGCGCAGGTCCGGTTTTCTTCCCGCAGTTGTACAGCAAGGCCCCTTCCCTCCTCCGGGCAGAAGGCCACAGACCCGCCCCAATGCACTATAGTCGAGACCACGCGGGACCTCCGCTCAGCGCTAGAAACTTCGTAGTCTCCCTCAGTCATGTTCACTTTCTGCCCCGGACAGATCGCTTGTGGAGTTGGCGGGAGGCGCCCTGCCATGCCCCCGAACTCCTACCAAGTCGAAGGGTCTAGACAGCAGGTGCCCCTACCGGGCCGAGCAGTACCGGTTCACTGTAAGGAGCTGTGGCTGATGGAAAATGATCTGTGGGCCACCGCCCGTTTCGACTGCGATGTCCCTACTCGACCGAGGTGTAGAGTAGTCCCGTTGCGCCCACCTCTCTGTGCCGCAGCGTCCAGACAAATCAGCCACTGGCAAAACGAGGATGCTCCTGAGTACAGGATCTCGGGGGGTTGGGCTGTGGCGGGTCCCTATCTGCTGATTCGGCCTTCGATTTCCACTTCGGTCCGGTCTAGCTTCCGCCACTGCTGCCTCACCTTCTGGTTCGCAGGAGCAACCTCGGTCAGCAACTGCGTGGGGTACGGCTCGTAGATATCGTACTTCACCCGGGCAAAGTCCTGAGCCGTGGAGTACGTTTCCTGGACTACGCCCCGGGTGGTCGTTCCTCCAGGGAGGTATACACTCACCGTATCCCCCCGCTGGACGTGACCGGTGAGGTCCTGGTTCAAGTAGCCGAGCACGACTACCGAAGAGGTGGACCGGGTGAGACTCAGGACCGGTGTTCCGGCATCGACGACGGCGAATTCGTCTTCATGGACGCGGTGCACCCGCCCGTCGTACGGCGCTGATACGACAAACGGAGCACACCCGGGATCCTGGGGGACGCGCGGAACATCTGCGAGGCGTTCTGTGGTCGCCCTCGCCTGTTGCTTCTGGAGCCGCAACTGGGTGATCGTGCTCTTAAGTTCGGACGTGTCTTCCTCCAATCGGTTTTGGCGCGGTTCCGTATTGTCGAGCTCCAGCACCTCTCGTTCGCGCAATCGGTTCAGTTCGCGGCGTTTCCGGGCCAGCTGTCGCTGAAGACCCTGAATGCGCAGGGCGAGCACCTCGGCCCGCTGGCGACTCTCTCGACGATCCTGCTCTACATCTGTGATGCCTTCTTCGGCTTCACACGCCTCTTCTGGGTCTATCATCACCAGCGAATCGCCCCGAAGCACAGCGTCGCCCTCGCTCGGCCATATCTTCTGGATTCGGCCCGCTCGTTCCGGGCCCACGAGGGTGCGCTGTACCCGAATCTGGCCGGAGCCGTCGTAGTGGAAGTAGGTGTAGAATCCATACCACGCGGTTAGCCCTACGATGCCCACTAAAAAGAGCCCGTAGAGCCATTTCGTGACGTAGGCCCAGCGGGACCGTGGGGATTCGCCCTCGGGGGCGTCACTCACGACGCTCTCGCCAGACGCTTGGCTCCGAAGTCTCATGGGTTGTAGTTAACAAGCTGAAGGAAGCTCTCTAGGTCCTGCAACGCGAACCGATCCGTTCGTGTCGTTTTCTGGAGGGCCGAGATGGCCTGGTTCAGTTCCCAGGCACCCGCGAAGTCCTCAGGGCGCAGAGCGATCACTCGCTGCCTGGGGTCGAAGTGGCGAGCAGCCTTGAGAATCTCTTTCGCTCGTTCGTGCGTCTGGCTTTCGCCGTACGCCCGCAGGTACGCTCGATCTACAATCTTTGCCATTTCCCGGTACGCACGAGCTGGCAAGGAGAGAGGGACGGAAACGACGAGCCTGCCGCCGTCGATGGTGCGCCGGGCCGTGCGGAGGAGCTCCAGGCACCTCTGCACCAACTCATCCCGGCGCTGGCCGGAGGTGTCGAGCACGTGAGGCTCTACGTCGAGATGAAGGGCACTGCCCCGCAGATCCAGGGTGTCGAGTCGCGCCTCGGCCCGCTGAATTCCTCCGGAGCGAACCCAGTGATCGGGGGCAAGGAGCAGTTCGACCTTGAGGTCGTTCTCTCGTGTCTGCTCCTGCAACGCCCGGAGCTTTTTCATCGGCGTGTCCGGTTCAGCACTCACGATCAGCCGTCCGATCTTTCGGGCCTGTGCCAGTTCGATCAGGAAGTCATTGCTTTGGCGTCGGAACTGTCGTGACCGCACGTACACGCTGCGCTGCCCCGCCCGCGCCCGCTGCTCGTAGGACATCACCGGGCGGGGGGTTAAGAAGGCCGGATCGAATGGCTCACGGGCCGCGCTGAAGGCACGGGCTACCTCCTCATACACCTCTGCGTACGCCAGCACCTTCTCGGTGGTGGCGCTGAGCAGGTCTCCAATCTCCTTGAGGGCCGGACCGAGACGCTGGCTCCCCCGGACAGCACGTGCGCTTAACCGGCGGCGAACGCGCTCCCGCCGACGCACGACTCGGTGGTGGGCCCGGATGGCCCGCCCCCGATCCTCTTCGAACCGTCGACGGACCGTCTTCAGGCGTCCCCGCTGTTCTGTCAGGGCCAGCGCCTCTTCTCGGCGTTGCACCTCGGCGCGCTCAGCCTCTGCGACCTCGTCGTTCCCAAAGAGGGCCCCGAAGAGCGGCTGGCTAACACGCAGGCCGAACTCGAAGTCCCGATCATTGAAGGTGCGGGTCGTGGTATATCGGCCAAACACGCTCAGCCGGGTGTCGAGCGCAGCGTCGTCGCGCAACGAAACCATCCTCCGTTCCGCCTCTCCCAGCCGACGGCGGAGAGAGTCCCCCGTAGACGCAAGAGACAGGGAGTCGAACTCAAGGCCCGGAAGTGGGGGAAAGGCCTTCAGCGGATCGGGCCGGGGCTTTCCTTTGAGGTCTTCCCGGAGGGATCTTAGCCGCTGTCGCGCCTCCTCCGTCTCTTCTTTCGCTTCCACAAAGTCATCCAGTAGCGCGTCGCCTTCCAGGTATGCGCGCCGAAGAAGCCGTTTCCGATGCGTGCTCAGTCTGACTTCGGTCTTCAGCAGTCGGGGGAGCATTCCCCGAAGACGCTCCTGAATCCGCCGAGCCCGGCATGTTTCCGTGCGTTGGATGTAGGCCAGTGTCCCTGACAGCCGCTCGGCCTTCGCCCGGGCCCGAAGGAGATTGCTGCGCTGTCGGTTTCCCCAGAGCCCTCGGCTCAAAAGATCCCAGTCTACCCCTACGTACGTCCCCGAGAGGCTGCTCGCGAATGGGCCCGTGGTTGGCCTCGTCTCTCGGCCGTACCGAGCTTCGAGGTCAATTCCCAAATTTCGATTGAGGTGGGAGGCTTCCCGGGCAAGCGCCTCGGATCGGGCCTGTCCGGGACGGACCGGAGAGCAATTCACGTCAAAAATCTCCGGGAGATCTTCCGCGCTGTAGACCGAGTCGCGGCTCAGCGTCTCTACGAGTCCGGCTGCCTTCCGAATTCGGGTCCAGGCTGCTTCCGGATCGATCCCCATGCTGTCGGGGAGATCCGATTGCTGGGAGGTTGTATCGGAAGACCCGCGCGGGGAGGATGGATCTTGAGATCGAGCCCTCGCCGAGTCAGCCTGCTGAGCGTCGATGCCTCCCGCGGTCCGGGTGTCTCCCGCTCCTCCCGTTCGGACAATGAACGCGTCCGGGTACCGCCGACGGAGGAACGCCCGCCCCTGTTGCGCTTCACTGCGCACCGCAAAGCCCCCCATCAGGACCTGGTGGTAGGTCCCATCATACCTGATAGCGAGCACGGGATCCGTCCCGAACACGCCGATTGGGGCTTGACCTTTCACCCTCGACCACCACCGGCGGACCTCCGAGCGAAAAGACTCGGCCCCGGCCCGCTTCGTCGACGCAAACAGTTGCACGCGGAAGCTGTCGGTTCTTACTTCCATGCGCTTCGCCGGCCGGGCCCTGTCTCCTGGTTGAACAGGTCCTATCCTGGGCGTCGGCGCAGCGGAAGATCCCCCCAGTCCTCCTGCAACCAAGAGAACAGCCGCGGTCCCCACTTCCACGAACTGGAGCAGTCGGGTAAAGGTCTTGGGGGAGTGCATCGGTGAAGCACGAATCGTGAGCAGAAGTAGTTTGCTATTGGGAGATCGTCCCTTGTTCTCATCCGCCCGTTTTGGGAACGGCCCGACGCTCCTGATCGTCGCTCTCCGTGCAGGGCAAGCAGAGAATGGTGCGTCCGAAGCAGGTCGGCTTCAAGTCCAGGTTGCTTTTCCCCCAAACTTCAGAGGGCAGGAGCCATGTCATGGGGCACAAGCGGCCCCCATCAGCTGCGGACGAGAGCTCGCGCATTGGAGTCAAGCCTCAAAATCTGTTCCGTCTGTGCTTGACGTCATCTTCAGGGCTGCAGGGCCAGCCGACGAAACCGTTGAGGCGCTGCGTCGTCATACGTATACAGTCATTTTGCGGGGACTCCCCGCACTAAAAAAGGGCAAGTCCCGCACGGCCAGCTCCCTCTGAACCCCGTCAGGGCCGGAAGGCAGCAGCGGTAGGAGGTCGCAGCGGCGCGCTGCGGGTCGCTTGCCCTTTTTCTTTTGGAACGTCTGAGGAGAGGGGTGCGGCCTGTGTCCGCCTCGGGCGGGACGGGATATCGATCCATCGAACTCAACGTGCCTGGGCTCTTGGCCCTGTCCCGAAGGACTTTTCTACCATACTGCTTAGTGGCTCTCTGCCAGCTAACCCACGCGGGTCTGGCCAACGTTCAGACCGATTCCGCTCCCCACAGCCGCTTCCTCCTTCCCCGAACCGGCTGTTCTCTGCCGCGTTTAGCGCGTGTGTTTCATTTTTTCCGACCGGGACCGCCCCCGGTGCTTCCCCGAAACTGCTGATTTTCTGGACTTCTGCCTGCCATGGTCAATCCACTTCTCGCACTCCTCGAACCAATCCTCCTCGTTGGGCAGTCCGGAAGCGGAGGAGGAGGGGTTTTCGGACTCCTACTCCCGCTCGTACTGATCATCGGGGTCTTCTACTTCTTCATCTACCGTCCCCAGCAGAAGCGCGAGGAGGAACACCAGGAGATGGTCGAGAATCTGGAGCAGGGAGACAAGATCATCACCGTCGGCGGCGTTCACGGCACGATTCAGAAGATCGACGAGGACAGCGTCCTGGCGCAGGTCGACAGCAAGGGAACGAGACTTCGCTTCAACAAGGACGCGATTTCCAGCCTCGCCAACGAGGAGGAGTCGTGAAGCGTCCCTCGACGAACTTTGCACGTTCGCCCCTCTTTTCAAGCCGGACGGCGTGAGCGGTCCTTCCTCATGTCATGAGCGACGACTCCCCTCTCTCCGAGGAGGTTTTTGATCCGATCGAGGACGCCCTCGATGCCCTCCAGGCGGGTGAACTCGTCATCGTTGTAGACGACGAAGACCGGGAAAACGAGGGGGACTTTATCGGGGCGGCTGGGGCGATCACTCCTGATCTCGTCAACTTCATGACGAAGCAGGGCCGAGGATTGCTCTGCACGGCCCTCCCCCCCGAGCGGGCCGACGCTCTCGACCTCGACCCAATGGTTGAGTCCAACTCGGCCTTCTACGACACGCCCTTTACCGTTTCGGTCGACTACAGGCAGGGCACGAGCACTGGGATTTCCGCGGCCGATCGGGCGAAGACCATCCGTGCGCTGGCCGACCCGGAGGCCTCTCCCCACGACTTTGCACGCCCCGGCCACATTTTTCCCCTCCGTGCCCGCACCGGTGGCGTCCTGCGCCGCGCCGGTCACACCGAGGCCGCTGTGGATCTGGCCCGCCTCGCGGGTTTTGAGCCCGTCGGGGCGCTTGTTGAAATCATGGACGAGGATGGAACCATGGCCCGCGTTCCGCAACTCGCACAGCGGGCTGAAGCCCTGGACATGCCGCTCGTTACGATCCAGGACCTGATCGCCTATCGAATGCAGAACGAGCGGCTCGTGGACCGGGAGGCCGAGGTGCAGCTCGATACGGCATTCGGGACGTTTCGGGTCGTCGCCTACCAGGAAACTCTCACTGGCGACGTGCATCTCGCCCTGCTCAAAGGAACGTGGTCCGAGGAGGAGCCGGTCCTGGTTCGTGTGCACTCGCAGAATGTGCTCGGGGACGTGTTGGCCGCACGGCGCGAGACGTACAGCGAGCAACTGGCCGAGGCCCTTCTTCGAGTAGAGCACGAGGGGCAGGGCGCCGTTCTCTACATGATGCAGAGCAACCACGGGCAGGGACTGCTGTCGAAGCTGAACGACCTAGAGCGCCAGCAGGCTCAAGGCGGCGAACCGGTCGACGTGTCCCTCGACATGGACCACCGGGACTACGGCATCGGCTGTCAGATTCTTCGGGACCTCGGAATCCGTCGATTGCGGCTGCTCACGAACAATCCCCGCAAGCGTATCGGGCTGGGAGGCTACGGCCTCGAACTCGTGGAGCAGACCCCCATCGAGCTTCCCGACGGGGCCGAGCAAAAGCTGACTCAGATTGCGGCTGATCGTCTCACTCCTCTTCTCATGGAGCTCCTCGATCCCGGCAGATAGCCGCAGTTCCCGCGTCGGAGTTCCACCGGCCCTCGGCGCACGGCTGAGCTGTTTTCTTCACCGTGGAAGCTCGACGTTCTCAACAGCATTCCTCCTCATTCGGCCTTCGATTCCTCACCTCCGACGCGCAGCATGTCAGACTCCACGATTTTCCAGGTTATCTACGCGCTCATCGCGATTTTCGGGATGTATCTCACAGTGATTCGACTGCTGGAGGGAGCCTGGATGCTGGCGCTGTGGCCGGCTGCCATCGCCGCGTTTTGCGTCTACCGTCTTCTCCCAGCCATAGACCATCTCCTCCCAATTACAGGCCAAAAAGAGTAGTCCTCCCTGGAGAGGCGCTCTTCATCGAGCATATCCGTCGTCCGGCCTCTGCCTTCCACACCGCTCCGGCTCCTACGCGGTACGTCCCCGTTCGCCTGCCACCCTGAGGATACAGGACGCCTCCGCCTCACAGGCGCTCCTCCTTCGTCTATCTGTCCGAAAGGAGAGCGTCATCGGGTCGAATGTGTATCACTTCTCCTACTCGTCCACTCATGAAATCCGCAGGGTCCCTTTATCCACAACATTGTGGATAACTCGTGGATAAGTGGGGCATAACATCTTGATAATCTGAACGTCGGGGTGTGGCCGGAAGCGGCGGTGCATAACCACGACGGATATCCACAGCCGTCCCCGCTTTTTCCACACTGTGGACGACTGTTCATAAATTTCCCCAGAACCCCGGTGTAATGCTGTGGATTACTGTGGAAACGTGGACAATTGGCCTTATATCGGCCCATAGCGCCGTGTACGGACTTGGATTCAGGCGAGACTTGTGGATAACCTCGTGAATGAAACGGGCTTTTTTCCACATCCGAGCCGGTCCGGTGTGGGAAACTCTGTCGTCAACATTTCCACACGACTAACAATAACAACCACAAATTTTTTAAAACACGGGGTGCCTTATTCATACTGGTCCTGTGGAAAACTTCATCGACCGGGGGAGTATCCCCTTTCCAAATCGATATACCGAAGCGGCACCACCAAAAAATCAGTATAACGAGGTATACCGGAGGAGCAGGAGCGTATTCTTGGTGCTGGCGTTTTCAAACCCTCGTCGGGCACTCCTCGATGAGGAATGGTAGACTCTGTGTTGCTCTCACTTCCAATGGACTTGCCATACCCGTCTTCCACCAGTTCGCATCCATACGGCACCAGCCCGAGCAGTGCTGGTCACTTCCATCCCTTGCGCCCTCCATCTCGACAAGACCTGCTCGCTGGGCATCCCATACTGGTTGTCTCGCCCTACGCTCACAACGGCGCGTCCCCCTTCCGACTCATCGACAGCGGCACGTACGAACGGCCGCGTGCTGCTGGTTGACGATCCGTGGTGCGGAATCTTGACGACACGACTCGCAATCTGCTCTCCGTAGGCGTGGATAAGTTCCTGCTCGGACCTGGCCTCCACGTCTCCAGGGAATAGAAAGTCGGCGGTTCCATACGACAAATGGAGAACTACCGAGGCTCCATTCTTGCTCTCGATTCCCCGCTCGGCCCACTGCGGGGGAGGGCCCAGTACCTGAATTCGGACGCTCGGCTCCACGGCAAGCGTGTCTCCCCGCCGGACTGTCTGTTGAGTTACATTCTGCTGGTCGAGCAACCGTTGCGTTCTGTCGTAGAGCTCAGTGTCGGCCCCCTGTCCGTTATGGACCACCCGCCCGACGGACACCTCCCTCAGAAGAGCAGGAAGTCCGCCGAGATGGTCCTCATCGGGATGGGTGACAACGACGGTCTCCAGGTGCTGAATTCCCCACTGCCGCAGGTACGGAGCTATCACAAATTCCCCCGCTCCTCCCTGTGGAGACCAAGGACCGGTGTCGATGAGCACATGTCGACCGCCAGGGGTAGTAATCAGGACAGCATCCCCCTGGCCAACATCGAAGAACAGGATGTCGAGAGTGGGGTCCGAGCCTCGGTCCACAACGTTCCCCCAAACCGACACTGTTGCAAGCAAAAGTCCCACGCCTACGCAGCGCCACCGATTGCGCGGCCGCGGCCACTGCGCAAGAGCCACGAGTCCCGCAATGAGAGCTCCAAGGATCCACGGATCAGGGACCGCCATCCGGACCCCAGCCCACGAAAACCAAGCTGCTCCGTAGCGGGAGGTCGCGAGAAGCCCCTGCACGAACGCGTTCGCGGCGCTTCCAAAGGCCGCCCCTGCAAGCGTCCACCCCCCACCCACCGCTGCCATGGGAATTGCCGCGGCTAGCGCAAGTCCCGTGCAGGGAATGCCAACCACGTTAAGGAGCAGGCCTGCGACGGACACCCAGCCGAAGTGGTAAAGTAGCACGGGAGCCGTACCAAGGATGGCCGCGGCCGACACCGTCCCCGTCGATGTAAGCCAACTCAACACTCTGGAGCTCCGACTCCACTCCGGGAGCGCCTCCAAAAACCGGGGATTGAGGGTTACAATGCCCGCGACGGCCGCCATCGATAACTGAAACCCAACGTCGAAGAGCGCAGGTGGGCGCACTACCAGCAGAACGAGGGCCGCTACGCCGAGCGTATTCAGCGAGTGCGCCGACCGCTGGAACACAATCCCTCCAATGAAGAGGACGGCCATGATCACTGCCCGAACAACTGATGGACGAGCCCCCGTGAGGAGCATGTAGAACCCCAGGACACCAATCGTAAGCACCGCCCGACTTCCCTCAAGTACCCGCCACCGGAGACGAAGGCGCATCAGGAGAGGACGGAGCAGGGCGTAGAGCACCATCCCGATCAGGAACACGTGGAGGCCAGACACAGCCAGCAGGTGCATCAGGCCCGTTTTGGAAAAGCGAACTTGCTGGTCCTCCGTAATTTGACCTCGGTCGCCCAGAAGAAGAGCGCGGAGCACCGCCCGGCCGCCGGCACTCGCCACGTATCGGTCAATCTGACTGCGCACGTGACGCCGGACAGACACGAGACTCGTTCCCAGTATCCCACGCCGATTGCCCTGAACAACAACCTGGCTCGGCTCACCCACGTACATCGTGCAGCAGATTCCCCGTCGGGCGAGGTATGCACGATAGTCGAACCCTCCCGGATTCCGGAGGCCCGGCGGCTGGCGGAGTACGCCCTGAACCCGAACAACATCCCCCTGCAGAATTTGGGGAAAGGGGACGGGATTGTCGGTCCACGGGGGCGGCCGGAGGGTAACGCGCACCTTGCCCTCCGCGGCGAGAGTATCCTCGGATCCGAGGATAGAGTCAGCCTCCAGGGTAAACCGGACTGACGCCCCGGACTGCTCAGGAGCACGTTCCACGAGACCTCGGAGGACAATCGGCGTCTCCTTCGTCTCGGCGACTGCATCCACGGCACGAGGAGAGGGGGCCTGGTACATAGCATAGCGCACCCCTCCTGCCCCCATTGCGACGAGAACGACTGCGACGATTCGCCCGAGGGGCGCGAGCGTCACGAGCCGCGTCCGATCCCACCACTGAACACCCCCGAACAGCAAGAGGCCAACCCCCACTTCGCCGATCCACAAGAACAGAGTCCCCGGTCCAAGCAGAAATCTCCCCATGATTCCCGACGCAAATCCCCCAGCGAGGAGAAGTGCTGGGTACGCAGACCAGTGGATCGAAGAGCCGGGGCGCATGGGCATAAACCTTCCGGCACCGAGGACACAGGGGCCTAAAGACACGTTCCAGCCCCGAAGTCTAACGTCCGCCGACGAGTCCCAGCCCTATCCTCCAAGATCCAAGATTGAGAAAATCCGGATCCGCGTCCGAACCTGCCCCCTTCGCCGGAAATAAGAGCCGTCTCCGCCAAAAAGCGGGAACAGTGAGATGTTACAGACCCAAAATTGGCTACTATGAGCACTCGGCGCGAGGCCCGCGAGCACGTCATGAAAGCGCTGTATGCGCACGAGCAGGCAGACGATGAGGCTCCCGATCACGCCGTGCGCACGCTCATCGCTCCCCCACTCGAAGACGACTCCTCCACGCTCGACTTCGCAGAGCGCCTCTTCCGGTCCACCCTCGACACGATGCCGGAGGCCGACGAGCTCATCGAACGCCACGCAGAGAACTGGGAGGTCCACCGGATTACGATCGTCGACCGCTCCCTCCTCCGAATGGCAACGACGGAGTTTCTGGAGTTCGAGAAGATTCCCCCGAAGGTCTCGGTCGATGAAGCCATCGAGATCGCAAAGAAATACAGTACCCCTCGGAGCGACACTTTCGTCAACGGAGTTCTCGATGCTATCCTCCTTGACCTCCACGAGCAGGGGCGGCTCAACAAGTCGGGACGCGGGCTAATCGGGATGGACACCATCCGTGAGCGCGCCGACTCCTCCTGAGTTGTTATTTTCGGCTTGGGTCCTCAACATTAGGTAGATCCCCAACAATCCGAGCTCCTCGCACCGTTCGTTCGGCGTCCACCGAGCAGGTCAAGCACCATGGGTCTCATCGCAGTTGGTGACATTCACGGGTGTCCCGAGTCGCTCGATGTGCTCCTTGAGCAGATTGCTCCCTCGTCGGACGATCACCTCCTGTTCGTCGGAGACTACATCGACCGAGGGCCCGACTCGAAGGGCGTGATCGACCGCCTCCTGGACCTTCGGGAGGAGGTCGAGTGCACGTTCCTTCGGGGAAACCACGAATCGATGATGGTCGAGTACCTCGACTCGGGGGCCTTCAGCCTCTGGCGCATGAACGGCGGGGTCTCAACGATTCAGAGCTACCAGGGGAACGGGAAGACCGAGATCACCATTCCGGAGGCCCACGTTGAGTTCGTCCGGGACACGAAGCTGTACCATGAGACAGACGACTTCCTGTTTGTCCACGCAGGGCTGAAGCCGAATCTCACCGTCGAGGCAAACCTGGAACGACACGGCGAAGACGTGCTCCTGTGGGAGCGCGGGCACCTGAACGCGTCGGAGGTGGCATGGGAGAAGACAGTGGTGTGTGGCCATACCCCCCGCCCGGAGCCGATCAACCGAGAAAAGCTCATCCTCATTGATACGGGGTGCGTGTACCACATGCAGCCCGGAATGGGGCGGCTCACAGCGGTGCACCTCCCGGAGCGACGATTCGTCGACGTGCCCTACGCCGACGGGTAAAATCCCGACGGCCTCCGGTCCGCCCACAGCAGGCGAGCAGCCCCGTCGAACCCGCGGTACATCCCGGTCGCGTTTCTCCATTCCCAGCCCCCAGTTCTCCCCATGTCGGTGCAGTGCGGTCTCGTTGGTCTCCCCAACGTCGGAAAGTCCACGATCTTCAATGCCCTCAGCAATGCCGGCGCCGAGGCCGACAACTACCCGTTCTGCACGGTCGACCCCAACGTGGGCGTCGTCCCGGTCCCGGATGAGCGGCTCCCCCAGGTAAAGGAGCTTGCAGGCTCTCCCGAGACGGTTCCCACGACCATCGAGTTCGTAGACATCGCCGGTCTAGTTGAGGGCGCCGCCGAAGGGGAGGGGCTGGGCAATCAGTTCCTGGCGAACATCCGTGAGGTGGACGCAATCATCCACGTCGTGCGGTGCTTCGAAGATGAGGGGGTGGCCCACGTGGCCGGATCGGTCAACCCGACGCGCGACGTCGAGGTTATCAATACTGAGCTCCTTCTGAAAGATCTGGAGACGGTCGAAAAGCGGATCGACAAGGTCGGGGCTGCCGCGAAGAAGGGGGACCAGGAGGCCGCTGAGGAGCTCTCCCTCTACGAACGCCTCCACGACCACCTGAGCGAAGGCCATTGGGCGCGCTCCTTTGAGGTCAGCGAGCCAAACCGCTCGCTCGTCGATGAGCTGTTTCTACTGACCGAGAAGCCCGTTCTCTACGTCGCTAACGTGGACGAAACAGCACTTCCGGACGGCAACGAGTACGCCGACCAGCTCCGCGCCATCGCCCGGGAGGAGGGGACGCAAGTTGTCGTCATTTCGGCGGAGCTTGAGGCTCAAATGGCCGACCTTGAGCCGGACGAGCGGCGGCTATTTCTGGAGGATGCTGGCCTGCGCCGCTCTGGGCTTGAGCGCCTCGTCCACGCCGCCTACGACGTGCTCGACCTCATTACCTTTTTTACGGCGGACGAGAAGGGCGCGTACGCCTGGACGGTGGAGCGGGGCACACGAGCGCCCCAGGCTGCCGGTCAGGTCCACAGCGACTTCGAAGAGGGATTTATCAAGGCTGAGACCATTCATTTCTCTGACCTCGATGAGGCGGGCTCTGAGGCTGCGGCTCGGGAAGCGGGGCTCATCCGAACCGAAGGCAAAGACTACGTGGTGGAGGACGGCGACGTGATGGAGTTTCGGTTCAACGTGTAGCGGCAGTGAAACAAGCGGCGGGCCATCTGCACCTCTGCGCCGCGCCTCGTATGTTGGGGGGCAAGTCAGTCCTCGCCCGAAAAGACGTCACGGCTCATGTCTCGCTCCCGCCTTGCCCTGCTCGCTGTGCTTCTTGCCGGAAGCGTGTTAACAACTGGGTGCGCGTCCGAGCCCGGCTCCCAGGCTGGGGGAACCGCGGCGCCCACCGACACGATTGAACTCAATACCCGCGCCGACTCCGTGGCGCACCGCCTCCTTCGGGCCCACGGGGCCGATGCGTGGGCCACGGCCCCCTACCTCCGGTTCAACTTTGGCGTCGAAACCCCGAACGGAACGCAGATCGTCGCTCGTCACCTCTGGGATCGGACTACCGGTGACTACCGCGTCGAGTGGTCGAGCAGTCCCGACTCGTCGTATGTGGCCCTCGTCAATGTCCGTGAGGTCGAAAACGAGCGGCCGACCGGCACCGTTTATCTTAACGGGGAGAAGCTTACCGGATCGGCCGGAAAAGAGGCTCGCAAACGAGCATATGGCCGGTTCGTCAACGACACGTACTGGCTCCTCGCCCCGCTGAAGACGTTTGATCCAGGCGTCCGTCGCACCTATCTGCCCGACTCCTCGACCACCGAGCATGACGTGGTCCGGCTGACCTTCGGCGACGTCGGGCTGACGCCGGACGACCGCTACTGGCTCTACATATCGACGGAAACGGGACGACTGGACCGTTGGGCCTTCCACCTGCAGGGAATGCCCGACAAGGCCCCAGCCCCGTCGTTCGACTGGACAAACTACACGACGCTGGAGGCCCCTGGCGGAACGGTCCGCCTCGCCACGCGCAAGGAGGCCATCGGTAGGAACCAGGCCATCCTGACAAACCAGGTAGCGCTTCCCGATTCGCTTCCGGAAGGGGCGTTCTCGGCGCCGACCCCCATGCTCGACGATGGAAACAAGTAGCCGGCCCGGCGAGCCGGAGCGCCGGGCCTCCTCTGCCCTGTACCCTCTGTCGCACAGACCACGCCTGCCGTGGACTACCGGTTTCGGATCGCCCGGCGCTACCTCGCGAGCCGTCGGGAGGTCTCGCTGATCTCCATCATCACCGGCATCTCGACGACCGGAGTAGTGCTTGGGGTCGCAGCCCTCATCGTCGTTCTCTCGGTGATGAACGGATTCTACGACTTCGTGCGGGACCTACTCGTGTCGTTCGATCCCCATGTCCGGATCGTGAGTGCCGAGGGGCGAGGTGTAGCAAATGCCGACTCGCTTCTCCGACTTGCTCGCGAAACCAAGCACGTGACGGCGGCGGCGCCGTACGTGGAAGGCAAAGCGCTCCTGTTGCACCAGGGCACGACCACGGCGAATCGCGTCGTTCGAGTCCGGGGCGTCGACCCTTCGATGGTCGAGGCAGCCCCCAAGATGACGACAGGGACCTTCGGCCTCGCCCAGGATGCGAGCGGGACCCCGGGCATCGTGCTAGACCGCAGGCTGGGCCGGCGGGTGGGGCTCGTGCCAGGTCAAAAAGCGCGCTCGGTGAACACTGTGGGGCTCCTGTCGGCCCCAGCCATCGAACGCACGCTCACCCAGGTGTTCGGCAGTCCCCCAGTGCAACGCTTCGAGGCGCGCGGGTTTTTCCAGGCGCAGGGAGCCTCGAATGAAAAACAGGTCTTTGTGTCCCTCACAGAAGCTCAGCAACTGTTCCAGACTGGATCGCAGGTGACCGGGATCGACATTCGCCTCGACAATCTGAAGCGCGCTGATGCCGTGAAGGCGGCCCTCCAGCGGAAGCTGGACTCTGATCGCTTCACCGTGCAGACGTGGTACGATCTCAAACAGTCGCTCTACGACGTGATGCGGCTGGAGAAATGGGGCGCTTCGGCCATCCTCGGCCTCATCGTCGTCGTCGCGGCCTTCAACATCGTGGGCTCCCTCACGATGGTCGTCATCGAAAAGCGGCCCGACATCGGTGCACTCCAGGCAATGGGAGTGTCTCAGACGGATGTGCGCCGCATCTTCCTCCTCGAAGGCGCCCTCATTGGTGCTCTGGGAACCGGATTGGGTCTGGTTCTCGGCCTTGGTCTCGCATTCCTCCAGAAGTACTACAAAATCGTGCCGATGACCCAGGCCGAGTCCTTCCTCATTGACGCCTACCCGGTGGTGGTTCGTCCCCTAGATGTAATCCTCGTCGCGGGGGTTGCGTTTGGGCTCTGCGTGCTGGCGTCGCTCTATCCAGCTGCCCGGGCGGCCAACATCGAGCCGGCTCGCGCGGTTCACCTGGACGCATGAGGCGGGGCGGTCCCCGTCTGCTCGCCTCCACTCCTCCCCCAAACGTGCGTTCTGTTCTGCCCCCTCCACCAAACAGTTCCCTCCCGTGATCAACGATGCGTTCAACCTCATTGCCCTCCCGGACCGGCCCGAGAAGCCCCGGGAGCGGGGCCTCACGCACATGTTGGACAAGGGCCTGCCGCCGCGGGAGATCGAGAACATCCTCGACGTGGCGGCTGAGATCGTCGACCTCGTCAAGCTTGGATGGGGGACAGCGGTCGTCACCCCTAATCTGGAACAGAAGTTAGATCTCTACCGCGACGCTAACATCCCCTTCTTCTTCGGCGGTACGCTCTTCGAGGCGTATTTCTTGCGTGATCAGATCGACGACTACCGGCAACTGCTCGACGACCTGAATGTGCATCACGTAGAGATTTCTGCCGGCTCTATCTCGATGGCTCACGAGGACAAGCTTGGATTCATCGAGCTCTTCGCCAAGGACTTCACGGTTCTAAGCGAGGTGGGATCGAAGGACACTAGCAATGTCATGCCTCCGTACCGGTGGGTTGAGGCCATGCAGTCGGAACTGGAGGCGGGAAGCTGGAAGGTGATCGCCGAGGCGCGGGAGACCGGAACCGCAGGGCTTTTCCGTCCGAATGGAGAGGTGCGCACAGGACTTGTGGAGGAAATACTGGCCCGCGTGGATCCCCAGGACATCATCTTCGAAGCGCCGAACAAGACGCAACAGGCGTGGCTGATCAAACAGCAGGGGGCCAACGTCAACCTTGGAAACATCCATCCCGAGGAGGTGCTTCCGCTCGAAACTCTGCGTCGGGGACTTCGGGGAGACACGCTGTTTGAATTCCTCACGCCAGGAATCACGCCACGCCAACCCGGTGGAACCCCAACGGGAGATGGCCACTCCTGAGCGGCTCCGGGGGTGTAGACGACGAACTTGAGTTTGTCGTAGAAGAAAAGAAGCGAAATTGCGCTGTCTTCACGAACAACGCGTTCCAGCATCATCTTAAAAGGAATTGCCGATTTGGTTAATGTCACGCTCTTTCCCTGTCGGCTCACTGCTCATTCTTGAAGCACACTGACCCTGGAGGTACAGCATGGCTCGGAAAGACGATCTCACGGGCGAAGGCCCCGTAACTGGCAATAACGTGTCGGACTCCAACCAGAAGACGAACCGTCGCTTCAAGCGGAACCTGCACGAGAAGCGGTTCTACATCCCGTCTCAGGACCGTCACGTCAAACTGAAGGTCTCCACCAAGACCCTCAAGACAATCAACAAGAAGGGCATTCAGGCGGTTCTGAAGGAGGCCCGAAAGCAAGGTTACGACGTGTGAGCCTGGAAGTCTCTCTCCTTCCCGATTCGGTTCGTCACTTTCTTGAACAGAAACCTGCAGAACGATGGCCAGTGGGGATCGCGTCCAAATTACCCTTGAGTGCACGGAGGAACCGGGCACGTCACGCTACTACACGACGAAGAACCGGAAGAACACCTCCGACCGCCTCGAACTGATGAAGTACAATCCCGTCCTTCAGAAGCATACCCTTCACCGAGAGAAGAAATAAGCCATGGCGAACGGATCCCAAGACACGGCCTCACGAAAGATGGCGAAGCTCATTGTCGCCGAAGAACGAGGAGACGGCAACTACGGCTTTCGCCAGAAAATTGTCCCTCTCGACGACGTCGAGGAAGAGCTCGAAGAGGCGAAAGAGCTGACCTGAGCCTCGCGAGTCTGAGCGGGGCGTGGCGCAGTCCGGTTAGCGCACCTGCTTTGGGAGCAGGAGGTCGCCGGTTCAAATCCGGCCGCCCCGACCAATGTGTTCTGACTTCTGTGGTCGGCGCTCACCGCGCACTGGCCCATCGGAACTCGACCTGCGCCCGTAGCTCAGTTGGATAGAGCAGCGGACTTCGATAGGAGCTTCCGCACGGAGATGTGCGGAATGCACGGTGCTGTAACGGAGGACCCTGTCAGATGGCAACTCCGTGGAAACTCGAGAGAACAGGCTTGAGGCTCCGTAGAGACTGCACGCACCGCGTCCCGACGGATGTCGTCCTGGGACGAAGGTACAGTCCAGGCCACAAGGGGAGATGCGCAGCGAAAGCTGTGGTGGTATGCTAATCCGCAGGTCGCAGGTTCGAATCCTGCCGGGCGTGCTGTCCGGGCCGTTTCTTGGCCACAGGAGAGGAACTCAGCAGGGAGTCTCTCCATTACATAATATCGGAATACTTCCTGGTGACGTGGCCGAGTGGTCAGGCAGAGGCCTGCAAAGCCTCCTACGGCGGTTCG